>JBJHCD010000615.1:0-3998 GCA_050485845.1 Pirellulaceae bacterium
AACGGGAGGTCGTCATTGATCGCGGTGATGACCCAGTCGCGGTATCGCCAAGCGTCGGGGCGGTGGTTGTCCTTCTCGTAACCGTCCGAGTCGGCGAAGCGAGCTTTGTCCAGCCAGTGTCGGCCCCAACGCTCGCCGAAATGAGGCGACGCCAGCAGCCGATCCACCAGTTCCTCGTAAGCCGTCGGCGACGGATCCGCAACAAAGGCATCGACCTCGTCCGGCGTCGGCGTTAATCCCACCAGATCATAGTAAAGTCGCTTGATCAGCGTGGGACGATCGGCCGTGGGGGAGGGAATCAGCTGCCGTTCTTGCAGTCGTGACGCAATATAGTGGTCCATCTCTTGACGAATGAACTCGGGATTCCGGACTTCCGGCGGAGTCCCTGGATCTAGCGGCCGATAGGCCCAGTGCACTTGCCACGGGGCCCCTTCCGCAATCCAGGCCCGCAGCAAGTTGACTTCTCCCGGCGACAAAGGCTCTCCCTCGGGCGGCATGCGGAGACTCGGATCGTCCGAGGTAACTCGCCGCAGCAATTCGCTCTGCTCGGGCCGGCCGGGCACTATGGCATGCTCGCCCGAGTCGAGTTGCCGGAGGGCCATTTCACGAAGGTGAAGCTGCAATCCCCCCTCCGCATCGTCAGGCCCATGACAGAGGAGGCACCGCTGTGCGAAAATCGGTTGGATGTCGCGAGCGAACTCGATGTCGCCGACTGAGTTACTGTCGCCGACTGAGTTACTGTCGCCGACTGAGTTACTTTCACCGACTGAGTCCATGGAGTCGCTCTCATGCGGCGGATCGCCATGGGCGACAAGACCAATGGCAACCAGAATCAACAGAGAGAGCAAGTAGCGATAGGGCTGCATGGGGATTCCGCGGGGGAGTCATTATCAAGAGCATTGAGCGGGCGCGACAAACTTCGGACAAAATTCGGTGGGAGAGTCGTCACCCCCGCTCCCGTTTTTCTAGCAGACCCCCAGCCTGATTTCAAATCTCGGCGCTGATTCCGTCGGTGCATCCGATCGGTGGCGTGGCGAAGGATTGACCTCTGGCTGACGCGGATTCCGCGGATCGAGACACACAGGAGTACCCCGCACCACTTGGCGACATTCTGATCTCCTTCACTGAAGGGAAACAGAATAGGGAAAGTTTACAAAAGGGACGCCAGTTGCCACAATGTCCTCTCGAACCACGTCGGCCCCGCCCTGGGCGAGGTGACGGGAGTTCGACGGTCCAGGCAGCGTATCTCCATTTCTCCAGTTTTCGGTCCCCAAAAAAACGACGACTATCCCATGACCACAGACACGCCGACTTCCGCCCCAAGTGCATCGCAGGATGGTAGTTCTCCCCCCACGCCTGGCTTGAGCACGGGCCGATGGCTCCTCTCCGCCCTGCTTGGCTCCGCCGTGGCTTGGGGGCTGTTGAACTTCCCGCCGATCGCTTTTCAGCTTCCGGTGGAGTTGCATGACGTAAACAACATGAGTCCACCCGATCTGCAGCGGCAATTGGCCGAAAAAGTGACCGAATTGTACTGGAAGAACTCAGTTTCCATGTTCACCTTTGCCGGGCTTGGGTTGGGGCTGGTGACCATGCTGGTGGCCACCTGGCCGGTCCCCTCGGAGCAACGGAAGACCGTGGCGGTCGCCGCCGTTCTGGGAATTGTGGGTGGATTGCTGGCGGCCTTGATCGGAATGGGGCTCCGCCATCAATTTGGACCGGATGGAGCCTTTTCGAAGTATGGCGAGGGAGACAGCATCCTGATTGGAGACATGCTGGTCTATCTTTCCTTAAGCGTGATGCTGGTCGTTTCCGTGGCGACGGGGGTCTGTCTTCAAGGGGGAGAGGGATCGTCTCAGAGGGGTGGTGCCGTGGTGTTGGCTGGAATTCTCGCTGGAGGCGCTCTTCCCCTGACCACCGTCTTCTTTCCCAACCTCAAGACGAATATCTTTCCTCCCAATGACCCGATTTTGACGGCTATCTGGTTTCTGCTGATCGGCCTGGCCGTCGGTTTTCTGCCGGGACTCATGGGGGCAAAGCCCGCGAAAAAAGGGAACTCGGCGCCGGCGGCTGAGGATGCGTGAGTGACGCGGTTCCGAGTCTCGCGGCCCAGAAGGAGGTTTCGTGACTGAAGTTCGTTTGTTGGCCCTGATCTTGCTCGCGATTGCCTGCTGTTTGTCAGGCTGCAGGCGCGAAGTCGACACGGATGTCCCGTCCGTTCCCGAGCCACCTCGGCCGGCCACTCCGACGACTCAAGCGACTCCAGACACGCCGCCGGAACCTTCCGAGCCAAGCTCGGCAGAGGACTTCCGCGAGGGGGAGTATTATCGGGAGATCACGGAGCGAACCGGTATCTCCTTTGCCTATGAAAGTGGCCGGTCGGCCGGCGAATATGCGATTCTCGAGTCCTTGGGAGGAGGAGTCGGAGTAATTGACTTCGACCAGGATGGCCTGGTCGATCTGATGTTTGCCGGCGGGGGAAAACTTGACAACCGCCAGGTCACTTCGCTCCCCTGCGCGCTGTTTCGGAATCGCGGGGAGGGGAAGTTCGAAGAGGTCACGGAGCTTGCGGGGGTCCGAGCCGACGCCTTCTACAATCATGGGATCTTTCCCTGTGATTTCGACCATGACGGCTTTCCCGACTTGGCGGTCAGTGGCTACGGTGGCGTCCAGTTGTTTCAGAATCAGGGAGACGGGACGTTTCGACAGATTGCCACGCTCGAGTCGCACGAAACGCTTCCCTGGAGCACCAGTCTGGCTTGGGGAGATTTTCGAGGGAATGGAAATCTCGACTTGTATGTGACTCATTACGTCGATTGGTCGTGGGACAATCATCCGCTCTGCCCAGGGCCTCGCGGAGTTCCTCGGGAAGTCTGTGCCCCGCGGGAATTTCGCGGCCTGACCGATGCGATCTACTTCAGTGATGGAGCGGGAGGCTTCGTTCGCGAAGTCGACTCGGTCGGCCTGGTTCCCGAAGGGAAGGGGCTGGGCGTCACGCTGGCCGATCTCGATGGCAATGGTCATCTCGACATCTACGTCGCCAATGACACGACGGACAACTTTCTCTATTTAAACGATGGCACGGGCCGGTTTCGGGAAACGGCGATCCTGGCTGGAGTTTCGGGCGATGACGTCGGCGTGAATACGGGGAGCATGGGGGTGCTTGCCGCGGATCTCCTGGGCAACGCCTTGCCGGACATCTGGGTGACCAATTTTGAGCGGGAGTTGTTCGGGCTGTACCGCAATGAAGGGGGAGGCCTGTTTTCGCACGTTTCCCGGGCCGCCGGCATGGCCGTTCTGGGCGGACTGTATGTTGGATTCGGCACGGTGGCGGTCGATCTCGATTTCGATGGGCATCTCGATTTGGTGGTCGCCAACGGCCATGTTTCGTATCACTCCGAGCAAACGCCGCTCCAGCAGCGTCCGCTGGCTCTGCGGAATCAGGGGGGTGGGCGGTTCCGACTCCTGGAACAAGGGGGCTATTTCGCTCGGCGGCACACCGGACGAGGACTCGCTTACGCGGATTTGACGAACAAGGGTTCGTGGGATTTGATCTTCACGAACGTGGATGAGCCCGTGGCGATCCTGGAGGGAAGGCCCCCGCCGCATGACCGCTGGTTGATGGTACGGTTGATTGGTCGAGAGTCGAATCGTGATGCGATTGGAACGACGATCCGAGTTGCGACGAGCGCGGGGGAGAAGCTCTGGATGCATAACGGAGGAGGGAGTTATTTGTCCCAGAGTGACTCCCGTCTGCTGTTGGTGGTGCCACCCGGCGAGGAGCCCGTGGAGGCTCGAGTTCGCTGGCCGTCGGGCCGGGAAGAGCTATTTCCGCTCGACAAGTGGGCCAGTCAAGTGGCGTGGCGGGAGGGAGCCGGCAGGCCGGTTGCCGAATAGCCTCCGCGACGGCGTCGCATCCGAGCATCCGCTTTTATGCTTCTCGTTCCCAGGCTTCCTTTGTGTCGGTGGACCAACGCGGATGCTGAAGTCGTCCATCGTCG
>JBJHCD010000615.1:4008-4393 GCA_050485845.1 Pirellulaceae bacterium
ACGGACCTAGGCCGCTGGAATCGGATCATGCCCTGCCAATCAACGTTCTCGTCCCTCCTCCCTCATCCCTCTGGTTTCTGCTCTCACTTCTGGTATCTCATACATACTTCAGCACCGCAAACCGTCTCATTCTTCCCAAACCATCTCACACCGATGGAGTACTCTCATGAAAAGGCTCGGCGAATGGTCCTGGCGGCCGGACTGCTTTTCAGCTCGGCCCTCTACCTCGCGATCCATTGGCCCGCCACGGCGGCTCAAACGGGGAGTCCGGAAGAGACGCAGCCCGAAAAACTGACAATTGTATGGACCAGCGGTGACCCGGAAGTGGCCCATCGGATGGTGCTGATGTATGGACATGCCGCCCAGCGGAACGAGTGGTTTGATG
>JBJHCD010000616.1:0-2218 GCA_050485845.1 Pirellulaceae bacterium
CCACTGCGCGGCCCACCCTTTGGCGTCGCTTCGTTTAAGCGGCCCGCAACACGGCCGGTCACCACAATCCAAGCGAAATGGCGGCGAAGTTTGCGAAAATGGGTCATTTAGGGAGCTTTTTTCGTTGACACCATTTTTGTGGGCTACTTAGACTTGGGGGAAGCGGTCGGCCCAGTACTTTCTCGCCCACCATGCGGTGGCGTTTTGGCGCGGGCCAATCGGCTCAGCCAGCGAGCAGATCTCGGCCAATTGAATCGACGAGGCTCCCTGTCCCGCCTGGCCCACTCACCCTGACTCCACCCTCCTTGATGGCACCAGCAACTCCATGGCGTTCGGAGAACAACTCCGTGGCTCAACGGCCGATCCCGCACTCACCATGCGTGGTTCGTACTGGTACGATTTCCCCGGAGCGGCCTGGTTGTTCACTTTCGTTGGTCCGAACAGCCCCGTTCCCGATAACCTGCGG
Organism: Pirellulaceae bacterium; assembly: GCA_050485845.1. GTDB lineage: Bacteria > Planctomycetota > Planctomycetia > Pirellulales > Pirellulaceae > JBJHCD01. Next base: position 467 of record JBJHCD010000616.1, read on the forward strand.
GCTTCCAGCTGTCCCGCCGCGGAAAATCAACCGCGGCTGAATCAACCCTGCGTTCCGGTCAACGGAGCCAATGAAACCGTGGCCTCTCGCAGTCGCCACCCCGGCGGCGTGCAGGTAACCCTTTGCGACGCCTCGGTCCGCTTTGTCAGCGAAACCATCGGCCTCGAAGTCTGGCGCGCCATGGGGTCGATCAACGGCGCCGAGGTCTTTACGCTTCCCTGATGTGCCGCAGTAGCACTTGTCTTCGCTCCCCGCACCACCGTACTCGTGCTCGATCGAGTCCCCCGGGATCGCCTTTCGAGTACGAGTCCGGCTGGCGGCCGGAACTTATGGTCACCGACGGCTAGGCGTCGTGAATTCTCTCCGAATTGAGCCGGCTAGACCAGTTGGATTCCGCGAACCAATGGATCGAAGTTACAACGATCCTCGGGAGCACTATCGAGAGAATCGACCAGTCGGATCAAGTACGACGCGATTCGGTGATTGACGTAGATGGTCCGGCAGCGAACTGTCACGGAGCTCGCCAGCTGCTGATGCTCAAACCGGTAGCAGGCCGTGTACTCCGCCGCGTCGCAGGCGGAGATCTGAAATTCGCGCGGCTTCGAGAGGATCCTGAAAGACTTCAAGTACTCACTGCACGCGCTCGCGTCGTCGTGCAACTTCTTCAGCGTTCGAGAAAGCCCGCGGGTCGGATCCGACTGGCCCGTAAGATCGTTCAGCAATTGCTCCAGTTCGCCCATCAACTCCCCCACTTCTTGAAGCGCGGGCAGATCGTCCACCAGATAGAACTGAGCACTCGGCGTGAAACGGCCCGGCCTCTTCGTGGGACAGGCGACGGAGACGAATGGAAGTTCCATCGCTTCCAGAAAACTCCTCGCGGCCCGCTCGTCGTCAAGCGCCAGGATTTGGCCCTCCTTGACGCTTCCCATATCCCGAGCGTCCACGAAGGTCCAACCGTTCGGTATGCGGAACCCAATGCCCATTGCGCGGTTCAAGTAGACGTCGTCCACCAGCGAAACGGCCTTTCCCGGAGCATCGATTACCGCCGCCACGGTCGCTCCAAACACCCGCATGAATTCCCGTCGCCCAATACCCATCAGCCCTCCACCCGCTCGACTTCTCTGCTGCTCGACAGCTCTACTCTCTTCTGTTCTCCTCGACTCTCTCCCGGTCCCACCCTCCAGCTCTCTTACTTCCCCTCTTGGGCTGCGGACCGATTTGTCGGATAATCGCCGACCATGAAAGTGAAACAAACCAGCTGGTACGACATTCCTCGCTTCTACGATATCGCCTTCCAGGGGGACACGAAACAGGAAGCGACATTTCTGGAACAAGCGTTTCAGAAATACTCGCACGTCCCTGTCACTCGGATCCTCGAACCGGCATGCGGAGGAGGGAGGTTGGTCTTCGAACTGGCTCAACGCAGCTACGATCTGGTGGGATTCGATCTCAGTCCCCCCGCCATTCGCTTCGCCCGGCAGCGGCTCCGGAGAAATCGACTGGATGCCGAGCTATTCGTGGGGGACATGACCGACTTCGAACTGACTCGGCCCGCTCATGGTGCCTACAACCTGTGCAACACCTTCCGGCATCTGCTCAGTGAACAGGCCGCCCGCCAACATCTGGAAGCGGTCGCTCACCACCTTCCGGTCGGAGGCATCTACGTCCTGGGGCTCCACCTGCTGCCACTCGACGTGGACGAATCGTGCATCGAGCGGTGGTCGGAAACCAGCCGGGGAACCAAAGTCACCG
>JBJHCD010000616.1:2228-4385 GCA_050485845.1 Pirellulaceae bacterium
GTTCCCGCAAGGGGGAACAGCGATTTCGCGATGAATTCCGCCTGCGGATGTACACGGCCGATCAGTTTCGCCGCCTGATTCGAACCGTGGGCTGCTGGGAAATTTGTGACGTGTACGATTTCTGGTATGACATTGGAGAACCTCTGCGGCTGAACAACGACATCACCGACTCGGTCTTCATCCTTCGCAAGACGGCCGCTGGTTCCAATGGATTTGCCCGACCGACAACTCGAATCGGGAAATAACCCACGATCTCCACAACCCCCACGGAGCCATCACGTGACCACCACACTCCCGAAACCGGCAACTAGCGGTCCTGCCTCGTCACTCTCCCGCCGAGTTTTCCTGCAAGGAACGCTTGCCACCACCGTGGCCGCGGCCTCCATCCATCACGCCTCGGCACACTCCCCCTCCCCTCGCCCCATGAATGACGAAGAAGTAGAACGGACCGAATCGCCCGGCGGCTGGATCGACGCCCACTCCCACATCTGGACCCGTGACGTGGACCAGTATCCGCTCAAGCCCCCGGCCGAACTGAAAGATCTCGCTCCCCCCAGCTTCACGGCCGATGAGTTGCTTGAGGCCGCCCAGGCCGTGAACGTCCAAAGGGTCGTCTTGATTCAGCATCATATCTACCATGGCTACGACAACCGCTATCTGATCGACGAAACTCGGCGCCGGCCCCGTCACTTCCGGGTCGTTGGAATGGTGGACGACCTCCAAGCCCGGGCCGACCAGCAGATGCGAGAACTCCTCCCCCACCACGTCACCGGCTTTCGCATCACGCCGTGGATTCATGGCGATGACCAGTGGCTCGATACGCCCGGCATGCCGGGAATGTGGAAGTGTGCCGCGGAAACTCGGCAAGCCATCTGCTGCTTGATCGATGCCAAGAACCTACCGGCAGTGGATCGAATGTGTGGCCGATTTCGCGAAACCCCCGTCGTCATCGACCATTTCGCTCGAATCGGCGTGGATGGCACGATCCGAGACGAGGAGATCCAGCAGCTCTGCCAACTCGCCAAACATCCGGAAGTGCGCGTCAAGATTTCCGCCTTCTACGCCCTGGGCAAGAAACAGCCCCCCCATGATGAACTGATCCCCATGATCCGCCGTCTACTCGACCACTACGGCCCCTCCAGGCTGATGTGGGCCAGCGACGCGCCGTATCAGTTAACGCCCCCGAACAGCTACCAAGCTTCTCTGGAACTGGTCACCAAGCGACTCGACTTCCTTTCCGATTCCGACCGCCACTGGCTGCTGCGGGGAACGGCCGAGAAGACTTACTTCACCTGATCCAATAGGGGCCAGCCGTAGACGTTTCGCATCGCTTCCCGCACCACGCCGGTGATGACTTGAAAACGAACCGGCTTGCGAAGAACGGTGAACGCGTTGGCTCGAAGTGCCTGCTCGGCCAAGTCCTCATCCAATCCAGCCGACATCAGAATACAGGGGAGCAAGTCGCGAAACTGCTTCACCCGCCGAATCGTCTCCAGCCCACTCAGGCGAGGCATGTGCATGTCGAGCAGCAGCAGGTGGACATCCCGCTGCTGGACGATGTCCAGAGCTTCCTCGCCATCGGATGCAAGATAGGTGTCAAATCCACGAGGCTCGAAGACTCCCCGCAACGTCTCGCGGAAGTCCCGGTCATCGTCGGTGATCAACAACGTGGGACGAGAAAATACCATGGCAATCGACGGCTGACGCGTCTCAAGGACTCAGGGGGGGGGCCGCGGCAAATCGGAGCCGCGAGTGCCAGTACCCGAAAGCAAAAGGCGTGCCGATTCCTGGAACTGGCTGACTCGGTTCCCGGACCAGCGACAATAACTCATGCCCTCATCATAAGTTAACGCGGCCCATTCGAAAAGACTGAATGACGAGCCCCGGAATCGGGCACCTCGGCTCCCGACAACTCGGCCACCCCACGGACTGTCAATTCTGCAGTTTCGTGGTTGCCGGCATCCACCTCCTTGCGGTCCGAATCTCATCGAGAGGGGCCGATCCGTTCAAGTGCCTCCCTGTCACGAACTTCCAAACAAATCTATACTGCGAAATCGATGCTATGAAATCGACACGACAGCAGGTTTCTGAGTCACGGTTTTCGACAACCTTCACGAGCGGTAACTTGGGCCCCCTTTCGCCGGGTCGTGGCGAGGG
>JBJHCD010000617.1:0-4373 GCA_050485845.1 Pirellulaceae bacterium
GCCGAACCCAGTCAACTCAGCTTCTCCGATGACTCGGACGACTCCGACGACTTGGACGACTCGGCTAACATGGAAGCGTACGAGGACGAGCAGTACACGGACGACGATGACCATGGCGCCCCGTCTTCCCAGGGAGCACCCGGTGGGGTCCCCACTGCACCAAGCACTTTTTCCGGCAGCGCGTACTCGAGCGACAGTCCCTACTCAGACAATTCCTCCTCAGACAACGACTATCCGAACGATGACGATCCCGACAATGCCTACTCCGGAAGGGACTCTGGAGAAGAGTCCGAGAACGGGGATTCCGGCTATCGGACCGAGTCCGATGATGACAGGCTGCTCGACGACGACGAGGACGATGACAGCATCCTGACCGAAAGTGAGGAGCGAGCAGCTCCTCGGTCGTCGGGGTCAGGAGAACCGGACCAAGTCCGTGACCTCGAATCGGCCTATTCCCGTTCCGGCACCACATCGAACGGCATGTCCCCGGCGCCTCGAGGACTACTGGATTCTTCGGCTCCGCCGCGCGAACTTCCCACCACCTCCTCCAGCCGATCGACGGCCGGGGGGAGCACTGCGTTGGGAGGGGGCGGGGTCACGGCCGCGGCAGCGGCACCGATCCCTGGAACCAAAGATCTCGAGGGCGCGCAGACTCCTTCCGTGACAATCGAAAAATCGGCTCCCCAGGAAGTTCAGGTCGGCCAGGCAGCCGATTTTGAATTGGTGGTCACGAACGTCGGCCGCACGCCGGCACATGATGTCGTGGTCATGGATCATGTCCCTCAGGGGACCGTGCTGAATCGAACAGAACCTCCCGCCGAGCGATCCGGCGACGCGTTGACCTGGCGGCTTGGAACCCTTCAGCCCGGCAGTGAAATGGTCCTGAAGATGAACGTGACTCCCGAGACGGAGGGAGACATCGGCAGCGTGGCCGAGGTTGCATTTCGAGCACAAGCCTCCGCCCGCACGCTCAGCACCCGCCCCGAAGTCGTGGTCGATGTTCGGGTGGCCGAACGAGTGCTGGTGGGAGAGCCATTGTCACTGGTCATCATGGTTCGCAACGAAGGGAGCGGTGCCGCTCGCGGAGTGGTCATCGAAGAAGACGTTCCGGAGGGTTTCTCTCATCCAGCGGGACGAGAACTGGAGAATGAAATTGGTCTTCTGCGTCCCAGCGAAACGAAGACGCTGGAGCTGCGTTTGCAGGCCGAGCGGCCGGGCGTCTACCGGAATGTGGTGCGAGTACGGGACGCGGGGAACACCGATTTGCTGAAGGAACAAGAGATCGAGATCACCGCCCCCGAACTCGAAGTCGCCATCCAGGGCCCTCGGCTCCGTTACGTAGAGCGGCAAGCAACCTATGAGATAGCAATTCGCAATGTCGGAACCGCTTCGGCTCGCCGAGTGGAATTGGTGACGAATCTGCCGCGAGGCATGAAGTTCATCTCCGCCAGCAAACTGGGGCAATACGACGCTCGGCAGCATGCGGTCTACTGGCGTCTGGAAGAACTACCACCCGGCAAGGAGGGATCGGTTTCGTTGGTGACCCTCCCCACCGCGGCCGGCGAGCAGGTGCTGCAAGTGGAAGGGACCGCGGATTTGGGAATTGCCGACCTGGCGGAATTGACGGTTCGAGTGGAATCGATCGCCGAACTCCACTTCACCATTTCCGACTCGGCCGATCCGATCGAAGTCGGAAGCAACACGACCTATCAGATCGCGGTGGTGAACCAAGGCGGCAAGGAAGATCGAAACGTGGTCGTGGTCGCCACATTGCCCGATGAACTGGTCCCCACCAGCGCGCAGGGCCCGACCGATGGACGAGTCAGCGGACAGCAAGTTGAATTCGCTCCGGTCCCACGAATCGCTCCGGGAGAACGGTTGGTCTTCCAAGTCAATGCTCGTGGCGAGAAGTCGGGAGACGCTCGAGTGCGAATTCAACTGACCAGTGAAGATGCCCCCAAGCCGGTGGTGAAGGAAGAGAGCACACGAGTTTACTCGGACTGAAATCAGAACCGGTCGGCTCGCAGTCTGCGGCGTCGCACAGTCCCCATCGCCCCGTTCAGAAAGCGTGCGATGTGGCATTGAGTTCCATTTCGACCCCGCGCGACGTCGTGTCCGCCCGTTCGAATATCACTGCACATCACCGATTCAACATCACCGATTGAAGTGGGAGTCGTCGACGATACCTCGGCCCACTTCGGTGGCTCGTGACCAGCGGGTCGCCGACCAGTAGGGAGACCGCGGTGGATTGCTTTTCCCCTTGGCGACCGGAGCTGGTTCCGGTGCCGAAAAGAGGGGCATTGCCGGAGGGTGACCGGCATCCCGACGCGGCCTCTCCTCGACTCGAACCACCGGCCTCGGTCGTTGTTCCTCACTGGTGGAAATTTCCGAAATGTCCGCGATGTCCGCGATGAATGACGACTGGATCTCGGCCGAGCGACCGATTTCCGGAAAGCGGCGAGGAGAATGCGGGTAGGTCGGCGGGAGTCTCTGCAGCACGTCGTGCAACGAGTCACGTTCCTCCTCTTCCCCCTCGTCTTCGTCTCTGCTCAATTCCTGTCTGCCTGTTTGCCCACTGCCTGTTTGCCCACTGCCTGTTTGCCCACTGGCTGATTCCCCTCTGGCTTTTGCTTCCGTTTGGGTGGACGAGTTGGCAGGTCGGGACGGATCGAATCCCGAGCGATCGGGAGGCGCCAAGGTAGGAGCTACTTTTTCCGGAGCGGGTTCGTTCTGTTCTTTCTGTACTTTCTGTTGGTTGTCGACCGCGTCTCGCATTGATTCCATCGGATCTCGAGCTTCCCTGGTCACTTTTTTCTCTTGATCCGGCGGCTGCCTTCCCGCGGCTCCCTCTTGTCCGTTCGAATCGGAGCCCGAGTCTTGGACGTCATCCAGTGGAATGGGAGTAGGTAGTGGTCGAGCGGCATGTTGGCCGGCTCGAGCTGGATGGTAGTCGGACCGTAGTGCCGCATAGCTCTCTTGTAGTGAGAGGGGCAATCCCGGATCGATCAGTTCGATCGGCAACTCTCTCGGCTCGGCCACCGGTTCAGCGACATAGGTCAGTTGCTGAGAGTGCAGGATGGTTTCCACGCCGGTGGGGGCGGCGTTCAGCCGTTGTTGGCGAACGTGGTGAATGTCGGCCAGCACGGCGGAGAGGGCCAACAGCGCCAATCCGCTTGACCATACATAGGGATAGGGAGGGGGCGACCAGCGAAGCATGCGTCGATCCATCGTTATCGCAACTAGCTTGGGATGTCCTGCTCCTTGCATCGTCCAAGCGGCCTCGCGCAGACCATCGATTCCCTCGCTCCGAGCCCGCCGGCCACCGAGTCAACAAGCACAATCGGCACAGCCGTCCCAGCCCGAACATCGGCTGGTCAGGAGATGGCACATTCGATGAGGGGGCCTCGGGGGTCGAGCCAATGGGCCTGCCAGCCACGGCTGCGCAAGTGAGTGACGAACCCGGGACTTCCATGACCACAATAGACAACCCGAGGCTCCACCCGCTCCACACACTCCAACAACTCGTCAAAGTCGGCGTGATCGGAAATCGGAAAGGCCGCGTCCACTCGAAGCCGAGCCGCAGAGTGGACAAGCGCCCAGCCGGTTACGGCGATCACGCGACGACGCCGAGGAAGCGTCAAGGCCTGGCCCCGAGCCACTCGCGGCGGAAGCAACACCACGGCCTGGTCGAGTGGACATGTCCCGTAGGGCTCGAAAGGCCCCAGCCGGCAGCCAAGTCGCTCATAGAGCTGACTGGCCACGTAGATCTCCGGATGCAGGAGCACCCGGAAACCAGAATCCGTCAGCAGCCGAGTCAGCTCCTGGGCCTTTCCCACGGCGTAGGTCTGCAGTACCGGCGTCACTTCCTGCTCAAGCGACTTCCGAAGAAAAGCCAGTAGCTCCTCCAAAACCTCGTTCCGATCCGGAAACCGATAGCGAGGATCCCCGAAGGTCGACTCCATCACCAAGACGTCCGCCCGCGGCAACTCGGCCATGGCGGCCGTCATGGCCGGCCGCAAGCGAAAATCGCCCGTGTAAAGCAGCCGACGGTCCGCTCGGTGTGCCAGCAGCATGGCCGAACCGAGCATGTGTCCGGCCGGCAAGAGAGTCAGTTGCCAATCATCCAGAGTCAGAGGTTGCCCCGGCGGCCACGGCCGGACCCCCGTCGCCTGGAACCGATGCTCCAGCAGGGCGGCCGTTTCCGGCGTGCAGAGGATCTCTTCATGCCGAGCGAAATGATCGGCATGGGCATGGGAGACGAATCCTCGAGGGGAACGCCGGCATCCGTCAAGCTGCAGGTTGCTGCCCGAAAGTCGTAGCGTCCCTTGATGGCGAAACATGGAACCGAGTACCACCCAGCCGCTGGAACGAAC
>JBJHCD010000618.1:0-4371 GCA_050485845.1 Pirellulaceae bacterium
TGGTAAGGAGGTTCCGATCGCTGTCGTAAGGCGTTCCTCGGCCCACGATGGAAATGTCGCCGACCACGTTCCCGCTGATGGGGATGTCCAATTCGGGACGGTCGGCGATGTTCAGCTTCAAATGCAGGACTTGTTCCACGTTTCCCGTGGGGATCCCGGGTTTAACGGTCAGCGTCACTTCCGCCCCAGACGCGGCCCGCGGCCCCGCCTTCAGCTCACTGCTTTCCAGCGGACGCCAGGCGACATCGAAATGTTCGGCTAAGTCTTCTCGGAGAAACGAATGGCCCTCGATTTCCAGCGGCGTCTCGGCATCGGCGGAGAGGAGTCGAATGACTCGCTTTGTTTCCGATCCGGCCGCCACGTTCGGCATGTGCACCCGCTCCGGCATCACTCGAACCGCATCCTCCAGCAGCCCCTCAATGGTCAGACGCACCAACCGCCGCTGAGGATCATTGGTAATGATCTGAGCCGTCTGGCTGAACTCCGTGGAAGACGCAGTTCCTTCCCACTCCAGCTTCACTTCGGCCGTTTCCCCCGGCAGGACCTGGTTATCGACCAGTTTGCCGAGCGTGCACTTGCAGGTGGTTTCTCCCAGTTCGAGCGTCAGCGGGACATTTCCCGTGTTCTTGAACAGAAAGACGTGGGACTTCTTGGCTCCTCGATTCATCGTTCCAAATTGATGCCTCTCGCCATTGACCACTTCAACTCGGGCTCTTTGCCGTTCTTCTTCTCCGGAACTGGAGTGTTCGACGTAGATTTCCGGCCTCTCGGAATTATTGGGGACGAAATACTCCCCGCCCACCAGGAAGGTGGTTCGCGAAGCGCCGTAACCAACCCCCACTCCCAATAACAGACCGACCAGGCCCCAAACAGCATAGTACTTCATCATGGCGACTGGTTTTCCTCGTACGAGATTCGCGATTTGAGCAAAGTCCACGCGGATACGGAAACGCTCGGGATGAATGCGAAAGCCCGTCGCGGGGCCTCGGCGGGCAGCGCGACCGACTCTCCTCGTCACTGTATCTTTATCTCTTTATATTACCCTTCGCTGGGCCATCTGTCTCGCTCGGGAGGTCGAATCCGAAAATCGAAATATCGGAAATCGAAAATCAAAAATCAAAAAAACCCGGAAATCGGAAAATCGGGGAATTGTCGGAGATCATTCGGCCAGTTTTCGCATCAGCTCCTCCGCCGATTCCCCTTCGGGAGGTGGAGGGGGCTGCCCCGTGATGTCCTCGCCGGGACCAGGATCGCGAATGGTTTGCTGAGCCAATTGCCGTTCCCAATGGGGATTCAGGGCGTCAAGCTCCAAGGCCTGGGTGGCCAGTTCTCGAGCTTCCGACTCCTTGCCGGCCAGATGGACGATCCAGGCCAGCTTCGCATGGCCCATGTTGTGCCCCGGATAGAGTTCCACCGCTCGGCGAAATGCCTCTTCAGCTCGAGCCAAATCCGAATCACTTCCGGCCGACCGATAGGCCCGCAGATGGAGGCGGCCGATGTAATCGGCGAAGGCGGCGGAACGTTGATTTCGCCGACGGGCCTCTTCGACGGACTGCTCGAATTGTTCTCGATACCGCGGTTGGGCGACCTCCAGCCAGCGCAGTTGGGAGAGTTCCGCCAGCTGTTGCCAGGGGACGGGGTCGAGTGGATCGGCGGCAATCGCTCGCAGGTACCACCCCTCGAGCTGTTCGTAGTTGCGACTTTCCGGGGCGCGGCGGAGCATCATGCGCGACTCGGTGACCGCTCGGTAAGTCTGCAAATACATCGCGAACGTCAATCCCAAGGTGACCAGGATCGCCACCAAGCCCAACGCACGATCGCGACTGGTCCACGCTCGTTCGCCGCTCGAAAGATCATGCTGCCGGCCACCGCTCGATTCAGCGGTTCCGGTAGAGGACTCGCGACGCCCGGCCCTCTTTTTCCCGGGCCGCGATGGGGCGTTCTGATGGTGGCTCTCCTGGGTGCTCGCATCCGTGTCACTCGCACCGGCGTCACTCGCACCGGCGTCACTCGCACCGGCGTCACTCGCACCGGCGTCACTCGCATCCGTGTCACTCACATCCTTGGACCTCGCAACGTGAACGCCGTGGCAGGCGAGGTGGCTCATGCCGGCCGCGGCGAGCAACCAGAGCGATTGAACGACACCGGCAAAGCCGATGCCGCCGGCGGCGAGCAGATTGACCAGCAGAGCGGCGAGGGCGATGGCGGCGACTCGGGGCGAGAAAGTTCCTTGCACCACCCAGGGATGCAGGAGCCACAGTACTCCGATGAGGGCCGGCAATCCCAACAACCACGGAATGGGAATCGGGAATCCGACGAGAAACTCCGGTGGAAATCCAACCAGGATTCCGAGCGGCAGGCTGACGACCATTCCCAGGAGGGAGCCGAGATAGATGGCACCCACGGACCGAGATTTTCCTTCCCAGTCGGAGTGGGACGAGCCGGGGTCGCTCGGCGATTGTTCCTCGCTTGAACTCGGCGCCGGCGAAGCTCGAACCATTCGGTACAACGCCAGGGCCAGGAAGGCCGCCAGCGAGAATCCTCCCAACCAACCGCTCGTGGCGGCGACCTCCCAGAACCAGTTATGTGGGTCGGCCACGGTCTCGCTGGCCTGAGGAGGTTTGTACCGCGTGTAGTACTCCTGGAAATTCCCCGGTCCACAGCCCAGCCAGGGGTGGTCGGCCAGCATCTGCCTGGCTCCTTCCCAATACTCCAGACGGTATTGGAGCGACAGCCCGGCTTCCGTCAGGATCTCGCGGTCCAGGGTACCGCCGAACAGGCCGAGGCCGATCGACAGGATTAGGATCAGGGCCACCAGCCAGCTCCACCGCTTCACCAATCCCCAATCACGGCTGCCGATTTCCAGGGCCAACAGACCGCCGCCGAACAGGAGTGCCAGCCAGGCCGAGCGGCTTTTGGTCAGTAGTAGACAGAGCAGCAGCAGAATCATGGCGACTCCCCACACGATTCGACGAGGCAGGTCGAGTCGAAAGCGGGAGGGGGGTTCGAGCCCGATGGCCAGCAGCAGCAGCGTCCAAGGGACCAGCATGCCCGCCAGGGAGTTGGCCAATCCGAAGGTCGCGTATGGTTCGGTGCTTTCCAATCTCGCCTCGAACAGCCGCCGCTCGGGAGAATCGGGGGTCGGATCGACGCCATTTTCCCGCAGCATCCGCTGTTTTTCCGGCTCACTCGCCTCGCGATAGGACGCTCGCTGGGCCGGGTGTCCGATCGCCGCCTGGTAGACTCCATGGACAGCCAGTGAGACGGCCAGCGCGGTGACGACCGCCAGCAGGGCCCGCGCCACCCAAGGGGCACGGAGCAACTGGCACATGGCCCAGTAGCCTGCCATCAGCGCGGTCGTTTGCCAGGCGTTATTCCAAGTCGACCGGGGATTCCCTTCCCAAGCCATGGCCTGGGCGCTGAGCAGCGTCCAGGCGAAGAGGACCAGCAGGGGCCAGTCCGCCAGGGACCAGCGGATCGGCAATCGCCGGGAAATCAGCCAGACGGCGGTTGACGTGGCGACGAGCCACCAGGCCAATGTCAATTCGACTCCTCCCCCCTGCCACACCGCCTCACTGGGGATCAAGGGGGCGGCCACTTGCAACGCGGCAACAAGGGCCAGCAGGATGGGAAAGGCCAGCCGCATCAGCGGGGAGGGTGGATTGTCGGCGGCGGTTTTCGCCGCCCGCGTGGTGGCCTGGCGAACGGCTTTCGCTTGGGAACGCTTCACGATAGATTCTTCCGGCGAGCTGTCGATTCGATGAGATGAATCAGCCACAAAATGCACATCACCAGCAGGGCAATCACCCCCGCCCCGATTTCGTCGACTCGATTCAGCAGCAGAGCGGCCAGAGCGCAGGTGGCCGTCGTCAAATAGATGGTCAATACGGCCCGCCCCTTGGTAAACCCCAGCTCAACCAGCCGATGCGAAAAATGACAGCGATCGGCCTGAAACGGACTGCGCCCCTCGCGAAGGCGAATCGCAATCACGGTTACCAGGTCATAGAGCGGCACGGCCATGACGCACAGAGGGGCCAGCACGGCATGGCGAGACGGTGATTCGTAGGTTGTGTAGGTGGCGACCATCGTGGCGACCGCGATGCAGAAGCCGACGAAATAACTGCCGGCATCCCCTAGAAACAGCCTGGATGGGGTCCGGTTATGCCAGAGAAAACCGAGCAGGGCTCCGACCAGGACCAACAGAAAGCCACCCACGAACAACTGTGGACCCAATGGGTCCGCAGCGGGGGGAAAGAGTAAGAAGACCGCCAGCATCCCGCCGGCTATCGCCGCCACTCCTCCCGACAGGCCGTCCATGTTGTCGAGCATGTTGAAGGCGTTGATCAGGGTGACGATCCACAGCACCGACAA
>JBJHCD010000619.1:0-4371 GCA_050485845.1 Pirellulaceae bacterium
GATACCCTGCCCGGGACAGACCGCCAGAGTAGGCTGATTAGTGTCCGTGAGTGTTGATCAGCGGTGCCTCCGCTTCTCGAACCGAGGAGACCCTGGGAACCGGACGGTTCCGTTTCGGCGTTGCCACGCGTCTTCGACCGAAAACAGGTACCACGCTCTCACAACGCGTCTCGCCTTGAGCTCGACCACCCTATCTAAGGGCCTTGAACAATGTCTTGAAAAAGGCAAGCTGACTGGGAAGATCCAGATCTTGCAAGAACTTTTCGGAGAACCGGTGTCCACGGACGACGAATTGCTGTCGCGCGACCGGGAGTCGCTCATGGCCGAGTTGGCCGGCCTTCAGGCACGTCTCCGTCGTGACACCTAAAGGCATCGCCGTCCGACGCTCCCATTTCCCCGTTGTTGCTGCCTGACGCGGCAATCTGCAAACGCCCGGCCCAGGTTGAATCTTAGAGCAATCCCGCCCGCTCCGTGACGGCCAGTGCGAGCACCAAAATACAAATAACAAAGCCCGATCAGATTTCCTGGCACACGTTACTCGGATTGCGGCTTGGGCGAGTTTCGTTTTGAGATTCGCTCGGTGACCGCCCGTCTGGCCCGGTCCCGGATGGTCTGTTCCAACTGGGCGCGGAAGCCAGGCACGCGATCCACCTCTTCGCGCGGCGCGGCGGGCGCTGCGAGTGGCTGGGGGCCCGGATCACGCGCTCGCCCTTGCCAGGGCCCACGAAAAAGTCCCCAGAGCGTGGCCAACATTACCAAGACCAAAACGACGGGGAGCGTGGCCACCAAGATTCGCTTGCCACTGAATCGCGACTCCCCCTCCCGAGGCTTCGTCGCGAGATACTCGCCACCAAGAACAATGGATTCCAGCAGCAATCCGAACAGGCTCACCACCAATCGCAACATACCGACCACGGCGGCCGTCACTCCAGCGACTGCGGAAACGAGCAGTTCGATCATCGGGGGCCTCTGAGGTGTCCGTCGATCCGTCCGTCGAAAAATTACACCAGTCTTGATTCTACAATAGGTTTCCTTAGTAGGAATGCCAAAATGGGAATGGGGGAATGGGAGTGAGGGAATGGGAGTGGGAACGGTGGGAAAAGTCGGTGTTACCCTGCTGGGGAAATGCAGGAAGCGACACTCTCCAGGTACCCATACCGTCATTGTACCCCTGCAGACATTGTACCCATGCAGACCACTGGTCCCGCAAAGGGAAGACGCCGCCGCCGGAGAAGGTTATCTTGGAAACTTCGCCGAATCCTCCCTAAGGAGCAACCCATGAATTCCATGCGCCTCACCATCCACCGACTTCCCCTCGTCCTGCCCATTCTGGCCTGCGCGTTGGGCGTGATTGGATTTCCGTGGCAAGACAACACGGGATTCGCTGAGCAACCATCCGTGGAAAACGCAGGCACGGAAAAAGCGGAGTCCGAGCAAGCCGAAGCCCCCGTGCCGGCAAGCCAAGCCGAAGCCGGATTACGCCGAGCCCTCGCCGCCATGGCCACTCGGCAATGGTCCGGCGGATGGGCCAATGGCTGGAGTCTGGATGGTCGAGTGGTTTGGGGGGAGCATAATCCAATTCCTCACAACTGGCTGACCGTTCAGCCACCAGCCACTCCGGGAATCGCTCGCGTCTACCTGCGCGCCGCCCAAGTCTTGCGAGACGATGGCTACCTGGCTCATGCTCGGCTGGCTCAGCGAGCCTTGCTTGCCGTTCAAACCCCCAAAGGAGGTTTTCCCCATGAAGCGGCACCTTCCGGCCGACGGCCCCGAGTCGGCACGTTCGATGACGATACAACGACGGGTGCTCTGAAATTTCTCATCGAACTCTGGGAATTCACCGGTTCCCCATCCGATCGCGAGGAGGTGTTGCGAGTGGGGGAGTTTTTACTTGAGTCGCAGTATCCTGACACCGGCGGGTGGCCGCAGGCATACCCACCGAACCCCCGAGGTTACAATCGGTACATCACGTTCAACGACAACGCGATGGCCAATGTGATTCGAGCCCTCCTCCAACTCGACCACCTCCTGGACGACCCCCGCTATCTCGAGGCCGCCCGGCGTGGCGGCGAGTGTATACTGCGGCTGCAAGGACCGCCTGGCCAGGACGTCTGGGCCCAGCAGCACGATCCAGTCACGCTGCTCCCCGCCTCCGCTCGAGCTTTCGAGCCGGCCGCTTACACGGCGGGAGAAACTCGAGGCGTGTGCGATGTATTGATCGACCTCTATCTGCACACCGGGGAAGACCGATTTCTCGAACCGCTTCCTCGAGTCTTCGCGTGGTATGAGGCCAATCGACTCCCCAATGGCAAGTGGGCTCGCTTTTATGAACCGGAAACCCGACGCCC
This sequence comes from Pirellulaceae bacterium, assembly GCA_050485845.1. Classification (GTDB taxonomy): domain Bacteria; phylum Planctomycetota; class Planctomycetia; order Pirellulales; family Pirellulaceae; genus JBJHCD01. The sequence goes on from JBJHCD010000619.1 coordinate 2,349, forward strand.
CATCTACGGTGATCGCGACGGCAAAGTCTACTACCGGCTCGAGGAAATCAGTCTGGAGCGGCAGCAAGGCTACAGCTGGGAGGGAGACTATTTCCCCTCGGCCGCCCACCGGGCCTATGAACGAATTCAAGAGATTGGCCGAGAAGCCTACCAGACCGAACGTCAGCCGGCTCGCTCCGTCCGTCCAGATCGGTTGGCGGGGCGAGTCCAGCAGCTACTCGACTCGCAGCATCCAGACGGATGGTGGACCGAACGCCCCGGGACTCGACACCGCCAGGCGATGGTCGAAGCGGACATTCCCGAATCGGCGAGGGAAGTCGTTTGGTCCCGCACCTTCTGCCGCCACGCCGGGCTGCTGCTCGACTACCTCGAGGCCCAGTCCCGAGTCGAACAAACGGGGAACCAAACGGCGAATTGAGAGCCCGAGACTCGAAACCTCGCGAAAACTCTCGAAAAAATTCTTGCCGGTGTGTCAGATCGGGGCCTGGAGCGTGTTTAGCCATGTAGGAGCAACGATTGTGACTGACACGCCGGAAACTCGCGATAGCTTACTAGTTCGAGTGAAGAATGCATCGGACCAAGAGGCTTGGGCGGAGTTCGTAGCTCTGTACCGACCGGTTATCTATCGGCTGGCGCGGCGGCGTGGGATGCAGGATGCCGATGCGCAAGACTTGGCTCAACAAGTCCTCGTCTCCGTGTCCAAGGCACTTCCCCGCTGGAACCGCCGGCCGGGTACCCGCTTTCGGCACTGGCTGGTTCGAATCGCCAAAAATGCCATCCTCAATGCGCTCATGCGAACTCCACCAGAACAGGCGGCTGGAGGGACCACCATTCAGAACGTTCTCCAACAGTACCCCGATTCGGAGGAGGCGACGGAGGAGGCGATTCAGACCGAGTATCGGCGCGAGCTGTTTCGACGGGCCGCTCGGCATGTTCGAGAGGACGTCGACCTCGATACATGGCGGGCATTCTGGATGACGATGGTCGAAGGCCAGGAAATCGACGAAGTCTCCCGAAAACTCGAGAAATCGATCGGCTCGGTGTACGCGGCCCGCAGTCGAGTCATGCGCCGGCTTCGTGACAAAGTGCGGCAGTGGGATGAGCCGTGAAAAGTGAGGGTGAGCAAGCGGGCGTTCGAGGTGTTGAGCGGATGTATGGGAGATGTTCGGAAGCAACTGTGGTTGCCCATGCCACTGGAACCCGTTTTCTTCAAGTTTCAAGTTTCAAGTTTCAAGTTTCAAGTTTCAAGTTTTTCGTTTTAGAGTCTCCAAGTTTCCAAGTCGCTTCTTCCTGGACAGTGCTTCAGGAGAAATATCAGCAAGAAAAGGCGAACGGATGCTTCAGCCAACCAGCGCCTGCGATCCGAGTCTATTGGCTCGCTACCTGACCGAACAACTCACGTCGGATGAGCGGTCACGTGTCGAAGCGCACCTTGATCGATGCGAAGCCTGTCGCCGGGAACTCGAGCAGTCGGCGGCCGATGCCGACACGTGGCATGAGGCCCGTCAGTTTCTCCGCGATGATCCGATCGATGTTCATCGGCTCACGGAATTGTCCGTCGATGGGGATCCGAGCGAACCAGGGCAGGCGGAGGAAGCGGCCGATGGGCTCCCGATACATTCCGCGGAACGCGTGCTCCAGTGGCTTGCCCCGACCGATGATCCGCAGATGCTGGGGCGTCTCGGTGGCTATGAGATTCTGGGCGTGGTCGGAGCGGGCGGGATGGGGGTTGTCCTCAAGGGTTACGATGCTCCCCTGAATCGCGTCGTTGCCATCAAGGTCCTCGCCCCACATCTCGCCTCGAGCGGTGCGGCTCGGCGGCGCTTTGCTCGAGAAGCCCAAGCGGCGGCGGCCGTCGTCCATCCCCACGTGGTGGCGATCCATGCCGTTTCGGGGGATGGCGAGCTACCGTATTTGGTCATGCCTTATCTCCGAGGCATGTCCCTGCAGAAACGCCTTGACCAGCGGGGACCGCTCTGCACACCTGAGATTCTTCGCATCGCTTCGCAAACCGCGGCGGGAC
>JBJHCD010000620.1:0-4357 GCA_050485845.1 Pirellulaceae bacterium
CGGCCTGTTCCCATACCTCTTGGGGGTCACCACTGCGCGGCCCTCCCGCGTTCTTCACGATTTGAATACCACTGTTCGTGACATCGAATCGATGGGAACGGCCGAGCTCGGTATCAATCCGAACCGTCTGACGCCGGACATTCCTTAACTGTACCTCGTAGCGAATGCGTAGACTCTCATTCTTCGATAGTTCCACGGACAATGCCGCTGGCTGTCGAGCTTGCGGAGAGCCCAACAAGTTCCCGTCCACGATCTCCCACTTTCCACGCACGAGTTTCCACGGGTCTGTTGGCAAAGCCTCCATGGGAAACACCAACGCTGGAATTGCGGACGCTTCAGCGATCTGCTCGACCGTGGGAAGCTCTCGGCTGTAACCACTGTCGCGATACAGCTGCAATAATGTTCGTAACTCCTCCACGACCTCGGGATGTTCCGCGGAAAGGTCGATGGACTCGGCGGGATCCGACTTTAAGTCATAGAGTTGCGGCCTGAAGTTATCCTCGCGATGAATGCTATCCGCATTCCGTCCGGGAGCCGGAATGCCCTCGATCCATTTCCAGTCACCTTTTCGAATCGCGTACACACCATCCGCGCTATGCACGATAATATCGCGGCGAATATTCAGATTGTCGCTGTTATTGATCCAGGCGGTTGACAAGTCATAGCTATCTGGCGCGCTCTGTGGACTGGTTGGCAAGGTTTCACCAACGATACCAGCAAACGTGGCGAAAGAATCGACTAGGCCAATCACCTCGTGGCTGACCGCGCCTGGTTGGACTTTGTTGGGCCAACGCACAATGTAAGGAACGCGAAAACCACCTTCGAAGATCGTGTGTTTACCTCCACGGAGATCGCCGTTTGGCTTCAAACCAGCCTCCAGCGACTTGGTCTGCTCAATATCCCTATTGAAAGGTCGGTAGACTCCTCCATTGTCGCTGGTGAAAAGCACGATGGTGTTCTCTGCTAAACCGGTCTCGTCGAGCGATTTCAGTATCTCTCCAATGCTCAGGTCGAGTTCGTGAATCCAGTCGCCGTAGCTCCCTGCCTGGCTACTGCCAGCGACTTCAGGAGAGGGGGTGATCGGGTTGTGAATCGCCACGGGAGTGAAGTAAAGAAAAAAGGGCTTTTCCGCGCTTTGGGCCCGAATCCAGGTAGCGGCCTTTTCCGTCAGGACCGACATCACCTGATCATCTTTTCTCCGAGGAGCATCGACTTCCACCGGCTGTGGTCGATTGGCGAGCCCATCGGGGCGCGAGTACCTGGAAGCGAAACGATTGTCGTTCGGGTCCGGTGCCGCGATGACGACGCCTTCTTCAATCTTTCCGGATCTCAGCCCGTAGACGTAGTGATTTTCCACGAATACTCCGGTGAGGTCACCATGGTTGGAGGGAACTCCGAAGTGGTAGTCAAATCCGATCTCCAGCGGCCCCGGCGCCAGTTTTGTCCTGTAATCGGTGCGTCCATCGGAACTCAAGGCCTTCCCATAACCGAGATGCCATTTGCCAACGGCGGCCGTGGTGTAGCCCTTGGCTTTCAAAAATGATGCGAGGGTTACTCGATCAGGCTCGATGTGCAATGGCGCGAAGGGAGTTAGAACGCCTCGTTGCAAGTTGGTTCGAAAGGCATATCGGCCAGTGAGCAAACCGTAACGCGTCGGTGAGCAAACGCTCGAGCCGGTGTAAGCATTCGTGAATCGCTTGCCTTCCTTGGCAAGCCGATCGACGTTCGGTGTTTGGACGAGCGAATCGGGCGCTCCATAAGCCCCGACGCTTCCGTAACCGAGATCATCCGCGAGAATGACGACGATATTCGGTTTACGCTTCGATTCCCCCCAGATCTTCGGTGATTCAAAACCAGCGGGTTTCGGGTGCGTTTTGGGTGGAACGGCTTGTTCTCGGTACTCGTTCCAACGTGCCAACAGCCGCTTGGCAATCTCCGGGTTGGATGCCGAAAGATCCGTCGTCTCGTATGGATCTTTGGACAAATCAAACAGCTCCAATTTCGTCTCGCCGGATTCCAGGACCGCCTCGCCATCGAACCCAGCCGATGCTCGCCCTCCATTTACCACGATTTTCCAGTCACCGACCCGCAAAGCTCCCGAGTAGGGCGTTGCGTTGATCAACACCTCTTTTCGAGCGGAATCCTTCCCTTCCGAAATCGTTTCCCAGACGTCGTAACCATCGAGCGGTAACTTTTGTTCGATGTTTGCCCCCGCGACGCGAAGTAACGTGGGGTACAAGTCCGCGATGTGCAACGGAGCATTCACTACGGAGCCGGCCGGTATGGTGCCGTCCCACGTGACGAACGCGGGAACGCGAACGCCACCCTCATAGTGAGTCCCTTTTCCGGCTCGCAGCGGTCCATTACTGGTGACCACTCCAGGTTGCGGCCCTCCGTTATCGCTCGAAAAAATGAATATCGTGTTGTCTCGAATCCCCGCGCGTTCGACGGCTCCGACAATCTCGCCAACACCTTCATCGAGGGCCGCCAACATGCCCGCATAGACCTTTCGAAGTCCCGTGAGGTTGCCGAATCCTTCCTGGTAACGTTCGGGTGCTTGATGCGGAGAATGGACCGCATTGAACGGAACATAGAGAAACAATGGCTTTTTGTGGGCGTACTCGCCGATGAGGCGAGCGGCCTCCTTGGCGATCAAATTGGTACTGTACCCCTCTTCGCGATGGACTTGATCGTCCTTGTGCCAGTCAAAACCGCCGTCTCGCGAATGTTCGTAGTAATCGATTGCTCCGTTGTAGTGTCCATACTGGTGATCAAAGCCTCGCTTCGTCGGCAAGTACGCGGGATCGAAATGCCCCAGGTGCCATTTGCCCACGATGGCCGTTGCGTATCCCGCTGACCGAAGACCTTCGGGTAGCGTCTGCTCCTCGAGCGGCAAACCGTACTGTGCCCACGGGCGAACCACGCCGGTTTGCAGCCCGTGACGAATGGGATATCGTCCCGTCAGAAAGGCAGCTCGCGTGGGAGTACAAACAGGCTGGACATAAAACTGTTCTAGCCGAGTACCCTCGCTCGCAAGCTGATCAAGATTTGGAGTCGGAATGTCGCTCTCGTGCCACCCGACATCACCCCAGCCGAGATCGTCGGCCAGTATCACGATGATGTTCGGTTGTGAATGACTCCTCGGCTGCGATTCCTGGGCGGCGGCCAGACCCGATAGAAGGAAAACAACAAGAGCAAACGTGAGTAACCGACGCACTTTGGATGGTCCTTTCAAAAAGCCCCGCTCGTGGAATCAATGTCTTGAAGAGAATGAGCCGTCGCGCGCCATCGAGGGATGGGGTGGCTCGCTCGCAAAACTGTCCTAGGGCCCCCGACCTTCAAGCATATCCCGTGCCAATCGGTTGACGCTCCTCAAACCCAAAGGAAACCGCATTCGGTTTTCACAAGAAGTACCGGTTATTGCCGTTCAAGAATTCGCGGCAACGATGACAACCTCGTCCTTGATCACGATGCGACTGCAGCATCGATCCGCCATCCGCAACGGCGATCCGTGGCATGTGCTGGAGCGACAGCAAGGCAAGGAACCCCGAATGTTCGGGGGAACTCTTGAAACGACGGGAGGTCGATTCCGCCAGCAAGGCGGAAGACGACCGGTGTGAGTGACATCCCGGGGAGTGTTGGGTGGAGGCTACGAGAAGGGAAGTTTGAACTTGCTCAGGCGAATCGGAAGGCTTTCGGCGGCGACGGAGCAGGGCTTGAGCTGGTAATCCGCTGCAAGGCGGTGACCAATGCGTCGATTTCAGAAAATGTGTTGTACATGGCCAACGACGCGCGGACGGTACTCTCGAGGCCGAACCGTCGCAAGATGGGCTGTGCGCAGTGGTGACCTGCCCGTACCGCAATTTCTGACTGGCTCAACGCTTGACCGATGTCCTCCGTGTGCAGGCCGTCCAGCACGAAAGACAGCACGGCCGCTTTCTCCGGCGCCGTCCCGATCAGGTGCAATCCGGGCACCCTGGCCAGCGCGGTTGTGGCGTATTGCAGCAATTCATGCTCGTAGCGGGCGATATTATCAATTCCGACGGAGTGGATATAGTCAATGGCCGCACCCAGTCCGATGGCGTCGGCGATGTTGCCCGTGCCGGCTTCAAAGCGGACGGGGGCCTGCCGGTAGGTCGTTCTCTCAAAGGTGACGTCCTGGATCATGTTCCCGCCGCCCTGCCAGGGAAGTGTCGAGTTGAGCAACTCTTCGCGGCCGTACAGCACGCCAATTCCGGTTGGGCCGAACATCTTGTGGCCGGAAAACACCAACCAATCGCAGTCAAGGGCCTGAACGTCCGTACGCGAATGGGCGATCGACTGCGCGGCGTCGATCAGCACGCGGGCACCGTGGCGG
>JBJHCD010000621.1:0-4344 GCA_050485845.1 Pirellulaceae bacterium
GCCTTGTGGTGCATGACGTGCTTGGGGTGCCCGACCATCGCGGCGATCTTGAGGCCACGGCCATGCGCCTCCTCCATCACGTCCGGCGGCGGCGGGCCGAGGGCGCTCACCACCATCTTCGCGAGCGGGTGGCGATAGACCACCTCCAGGCAGCGGCGCGCCTTGTCGTGGGTGCGCACCATCGTGCTCATGTAATGCTCGAGCAGGGCGCGGCTTTCTTGCGGCGAGAGCCGGGGCACGTCGAACTCGTCGAGAAGGTTCTCGACCCATTGGGCATGGCCATTGGGGATCAACGCCTCCACGTCCTCCGGGCGGCTGATGCCCTCGAGCTGCGCAGGGGGCTTGGAAGCGAACATGACATAAGTCAAGTATCGAACCGAGGAACTCACTGGGTCTTTTTGCGGGATGGAAACTCCTCGCATGGGGGTGTCTTGGCGGAAAAAAACGAGAAAAAAACTTGCCCCGGTGGGGGACGAACCGGCATACTGTGAAGCAATCAGGAAATAGTTGATCGCGACAGGGAGGCTCCAACCACGCTCCAGTTTGGCGGAATCACCGGGTGCAGGGGCGAAATGAAGCGACGGACCGGGGCAGCGGGACCCGTCATCCATATCAGTTCGAGGATCGGTTCGAGGATCGGTGCGCGGCGGCCCGACAGGGGTCGGTTCGTGCTCAGGGGGATATTCTCGAAGCCTGCCGACAGTATTTGCTGCTGGTCGCCAATCGAGAGATACCCGCCGAACTTGTCGGAAAAGTCGGACCCTCCGACCTCGTTCAGGACACCTTCGTGGAAGCCCACGAAGGCTTTCCCCGATTTCAAGGGAACTCGGAACTGGAACTTCTCGGTTGGCTGCGCCGTATCCTGCTCAATAATCTGCGCGATGTCTCCCGCCGGTATCAGGAAACTTCCAAGCGGGATCTGGCCCGGGAAGTCCCTCTTGAGGTCGAGAGGTCCGCCTGGACTCGGCAGGAGAACCCGCCATCGGCCAACATGCCCTCCCCAAGCGGCTTGGCCATTCAAAAGGAGAATCAGCGACTGGTCGAGGAGGCCATGAAGCGTCTTCCGCCACCCTATCGCCGAGTGATCGAACTGCGAAATTTTCATCTGCGCCCATTCCAGCAAATCGGCCGAGAGATGGATCGGTCTCCCGACGCGGCACGCAAATTGTGGGCTCGCGCCATTCATACCTTGGCCGCTCAACTGTCGCCGCGGTCTTCGGACTTCATGGAGTAAGGGGGGGGGATATGATTCCGCAACCGATGCGTCCCGAGTCATCGAGAGACAACCGTCCCATTCCTGTCGATGAAAGGTTGGCGACGATCCACCAAGAGATCGTCGACACGGAGCATGCCGTGGCTTCCGAGCTGGATGGGGAGGAATCACCCCGCGGCACCCCCCCCACATCATTCGGTCCGAATTGGCCCGATATGAACGCCTGCCTCACGGCTTTAGAGCGGTTACGTCGAGACGGGTTCGCTCCCCCACCCATGCTGCCTCTCACCGGCGCTCCGTCACCTCCCGTGTCCACGACGGAAATCAAGGATGCCGGGGAAGAGCACAGCGGTTTTGAGAGTGGTCCGACGGACTGCCACGATCCAGGAATGGGTAGAGGGCTAGGTAGTGTTGTTGACAGCTTTAACGACAGCTTTCGCGACAGCTTTCACGACAGCTTTCACGACAGCTTTCACGACAGCTTTCACGACAGCTTTCACGACAGCTTTCACGACAACGAGGCCGGTACCCGCGACCATGGAAAGGAAAACGGGGGTGCCGTTCCACATCCTGCCGGCGAACCGACCTCCCACGACTCGGAGCAGCCGCTCCACTGGGGACGTTTTATCATCCGAGGAGAACTGGGACGCGGTGGACAAGGGATCGTCTTTTTGGCCCATGATCCTCAATTGGATCGCGATGTGGCGTTGAAGATTCCGCGTCCGGAAGTTGTGATGACCCAGCCTCTTCGTGAGCGGTTTCTGCGCGAAGCCCAAATGGCCGCTCGGCTCGACCATCCTCATCTCGTTCCCGTTTATGAGGCGGGAGAAATTGGTCCGGTTTGCTACTTGACGACCGCATACTGTTCCGGGATGACGCTGGCGCACTGGCTACAGTCTCAGTCCAAGCCGGTCGATTTCCATTTGGCGGCTCGCTTGGTGATGCCCCTGTCGGAAGCGGTCCACTACATTCATCGTCATGGCATCGTGCACCGTGACTTGAAGCCGGGAAACGTCATCCTGCAAATGGATGCGAAGGGGCCCGATGCAGTCACCGTCGAATCGCCGGCAGGAAAAAGACGGAGAGAAGCAGGTGGATCCTCGAGCCGTGGCGACTTGCCCTTCATTCCTCGACTGACGGACTTCGGCCTCGCGAAGCTGGACGACGGCCAATCCGGGAACACTCGCACCGGTTCCGTGATCGGGACGCTCCAATACATGGCTCCGGAACAGGTCGACGGTCGTAATGTGTCGGTTTCACCTCGAACGGATGTGTATGGTCTGGGGGCAATTCTCTACGAGCTGCTTACGGGCCAGCCGCCATTCCCTCGGCAGCAGACAGAAGTGGAGACCCTCCGCAGTATTATGCGAAACTCTCCCGCCGTTCCTCGGGCCCTACGCGCCGATATTCCCAGCGACTTGCAAGCGATTTGCCTGAAGGCGATGAGCTGGGATCCAGCGAAACGATATGAATCCGCCGCGGCGATGGCCGACGACCTGCAGCGATTTCTCGATTGTCGGCCCGTCGGGGCCCGTCCGCCGACTCCTTGGGGGCGACTTGGACGTTGGTGCAGACGCAATCCGGTCGTGGCGACACTTGCTTCGTCTCTCACCCTCCTCCTGCTGGCCGGCTTGACCACGGTCACCCTCCTCTGGCAACAGGCAGCTTGGAACGAGGAGCTGGCTCGTTCCAGCCAGAATCGGACGACGGCCATGTTTCAGCAAGCTCATCGAGCCGTCCGTGAGTTTCATCATGTGCTTTTCACCGAGGAGCAGTACAATGCTCCCGAGTTTCAACCGGTCCGAAGAGAGTTGCTGGAAAAGACGCTGAAGTACTATCAGGCGTTCCTTGAACAGCAGATCGATCCCGCATTGCTCCGAGCGGACATCGCCGATGCCCACTATCAATTGGCATTTGTTCATTCCACGCTCGGAGCGAAGGAGGAAGCCGCTCGACTCTTTCGTGAATCGCTTCCCTGGTGGAGACAGCTCCTGGAAGAGCATCCGGATTCCAGTGAATACCGCTACTTCTTGGGAAAGACTCTGCATGCCCTCGCCTGGCTGGCTCATGGAGAGGGAGATTTGTCCACTTCGCGAGCTCTCTATGCCGAGACCTTGGAAACCTGGAAGGTTCTGGTGGACATGAATCCGGACCATGCGGGGCACCAAGTCGACTTGGCGACGTTCTTGCACAACTTCGCCTGCCTCCATGCCTCATGCGATGAATTGGAATTGGCCCTGCAGCAGCTGACCGAGGCGCGGCGTTTGGCCCAGAAGGTTCTTGCCGGAAGCGACCGCCGATCCGACGCCCGGTTTCAGTTGGCCGGCACCTTTTCCAAATTGGGGGCACTGCGAGTTGTCCAGAAGGAGTTTTCCCAAGCTGCTGAGGACTTGAATCAGGCTCGAGAACTGTTCTCGGAATCGATCCATGAGAGTATCCGTGTCCCCGATTCCGAGAGAGGCTTGGCCGAGGTGCTGCGGCGTTTGGGAAAGGTGCATCGCAAGCAGGATGACTTTTCCCAAGCCGCGCAATACTACGGCGAAGCTCAAGCGAGGCTGGAGCGACTGGCCATTGACTTTCCCGACATGGCTCGAATCAAGGAGACGCTGGCCTCGAATTGCCAGGCCCTGGCCGCGGTGCACGATGACCTGGATGAATTCGAGGAAGCGGACAAGCGGTATCGGCAGGCATGGCAACTGCGCGAGGAGTTACTCGAGATGGTGCCTTCCAGTGAGAACGCTCGGCAAGACGTGGCCCGCATCTGCCGTAAATTGGGGCAGTTTTATGTTCGAACCGATTCGCTGGAGGAGGCCGGGGAATGCCTGAATCGAGCCTCGGAAATCTGTCAATCGGTGGAGGACTGGAGTGGAGCGTGGGAGAACCTCTTCGGCAAAGTGATCACGCTTCGACACAAATTGGCTCGGACATACCGCAAGCAGGGGAACGGAGCCGAATGCCGCGCGCAGTTGGAGTCGGCAATGAGTCTGCTGGGCCCTTGGAAAGAGGGGGCTCCGGAACGTCAGCATTGTCTCGAACTGTACGGTGACTGGAAAGCAGAAAACGACCAGCTCGAAGAACTCGAGTCATCCTTGTCGGGGCGGGAGAATCATTGAGAGAGCCCAACATTACTC
>JBJHCD010000622.1:0-4339 GCA_050485845.1 Pirellulaceae bacterium
CGCGTTCGGTGGCAACGCGATGAGCAATGCGGGAACTCTTGAGGTCGCCGAGATCTTGGCGGAGCATGGTGAGTCCTGGAGTGACTTGCCGAGTGAAATGCGAAGAGAGCTACTTGGGGACTCCGAGCGAGAGCCCGTGGATCTCTCTGAGTTTTCCGCCCAGCAGTACCGCCCCTATCTGCATCGCCAGTTCGGAAGGCGAAATCCCCAGCGGATGAACAATCCGTTCTGGGAAGCCATGGTGATGACTCGAGAACCAGCGTACCGCGCGGTGAAGGCGGCCTGCCTCCCAGATTTCAACCGCCCTGCAGTCTGGTGCTTTCGATTGAACCTGCAGTCATTCGCCATCGAACCGGTCCCGTGCGATGGAGCAATGCCCGGATGGATCCATGACCATCAAGCTTGCTTGGTGGATGGAACAGTGATTGAGATCACTGGCGGGAAAATCCAGACCGAGGAAGGGATGCAGCCGAATGACAAGTGTTATCGCCTGAATGTTGCTCGGCGAAATTGGCAAGTCGTTCCCAAGCCCTGACGGACCTGACGGATCTGACGGATCTGACGGATCCTGTCGATCGTCCGGCAAGGAATTTTTTTTCTGGGGCGACAGCCCGTCATGAGGGAGGGGCGTCGCCCAGCCAAGAGCCGGCGCCCAGCCAAAAACCGGCGCCCAGGGGGTTCGCCGCTCGTGAGTGCGATACCCAGCCACTCGGGGGGGCGTCCGAACCGAAGGCAGCCTTCGGCAGTGGTGCCTCGAGCGTTTTTCGGTCGGAATGGCGGGTGGCGGGTGGCGGAACGTGATTGGCGAATGGAAAGCGGGTATCCGAGGTGGCCCCCGATGGATCGTACTGGCAACTGTGAATCGGGGGGGTGTCGGCAATAGGCTTGCCAACCGCCAGTCGATCAAAGGGGGACGGAGGGTTAAGGCTCGCGGGCGAGCCAATGGCTCGTCAGCGGTCCCCTTCGGGTTGCCCAGCGACCACGAGTCCCACTATCCTGGAGGAAGTATCCCCAAGGAGATTCAGGAAACCTCCAACGTGGTTGGGAGTTGGCCGAATACCGTGGCGATCATTGGAATTCGTCTCGTGATGCTCTTCATGGAGTATCGCGGGCATTTCACACTGCTGACTGCAGGTAGGCGACCGAGGCGAGAATGGGAATGAGACATCGAATGAGGCTGAGTCTGCTGGTGCTGCTGTTGGTCGCGGGTTTTCTGTCCCCCACGTCCCCCGCGATCGGAGATCAGGGAGATTCGGTTTCCAGGACGCCGCCATCGGTCGCTCCGGCCGCTCGGCGGACAGACAGTGAAATCGGCGCCACGCGGCAAACCGACCGCAACTCGCTGGACCCCAAAGTGGTTCGATACGCGGAGCGAGTTCTCGAGCAACTGGGGAGTGATGATCCTCGCGGCCTACCACTCGAACTTTGGCCGGATGGCCAAGAGGCGGTAGCCGACTGGGATACGGATCGGGACGAGTTCCTCTCGGCTCGCGAATTAGCTCGCGCCATTCACACCTATTCCCGTAACCGGACACTTCGCGTTTTGGCGATTCCCGCTCCTCCGACCGGCAATGGTCAACCGGCGGCTTCCCAGGCGGGGATCGCCGGTGAAGAAGAAACTTCACCCGGTCGAAATGGTTTGGACGCCGAGGAACCGCCAGCGGGTGTCGAGCCCGATGGAGCGGGGTCCGACGAACCGGCCGCCAGAGCCGAAACGGATCGGTCGGACGCCAGGGGGCCACGGCGAGGCAACGGGCGGTCGAATGATGATGCGGTCTTTCAGGTGGCCCCCGCGCGATTGGCCGCCGGGGCTCCTCCTTGGTTTCTCGAGCTGGACAAGGATGGGGACGGGCAGGTCACCCTCTCGGAGTTCGCTCCCGAGCCGACCGGACAAGCCATTTCCGAATTCCGGCGACTCGACTGGAACAATGACGGCGTCATCACGCTGGAAGAGGCACGGCGTGGCCCCCAACCTGCTGAAGCTCCAACGTCGGGGCGTGGCGGGCGGCGCTGAGCCGAGACGAAATTCCACTCTGGGCCAGGGGAAGGCCATGACGCCGTGAGTCCGTCCCTTGTTCCCCGAGACTTCGCCGCCGAAGAAATGAACTACCAGCGGCCACTGTCGAGCATGCGGCGAATGGACCGGGAGTACCAAACCCTCGGAGGAAGCTCGCCATAAGCGGGCCGAGCATATTCAGGTAGCTCGTAACGGGGAGTTGGCTGAAAGTTCTCGTCGTAAAGTTCGTTCCAGAATAACTGCTCGTCCACCTCCAATTGCTCCAAGTCGAGAAACAATTGAATACGGTTCAGGATGTAGCGGATTTGCACGCCGGCCACGTTGCTCAGCGACGCGGTATAGGCCTGCTGGGCTTCGAGGAAGTCACGAGCGGCCACGTCCTGAACCCCCAGTTGTAGCTGGAGTCTCGTACTAACGACTCGCTCGAAGGCGAGAGCCGCACTGGCGACCGCAATGCGGTATTGTTCGCGATTCAACTGAAGTTGCCGTAGTTCTTCACGAATATCGAGCTTGATTCCATCTTCCAGCGCCATGAGGTTCCGCAGGCCACGCTGGTAGTCCAACAAGGAGACTCGGTAGGCATTCCGTTGTGCCCGCCGATTCAGTGGCGTGTCGAACTGAAAGGCGACGCGAGTCTGACTGTCATCGAATGTGAAATCGAACGGACGATTGACGTCGCTCCGAGTTCGGACGACTTGCGTGGCGTTGAGGTTCAATACGGACCGGAGGTCATCGCCCGTCAACTTGATTCGTCGCCAGGCGTCCGCCAGTTCGCCCCGTTCGTTCATTACGTCAAAGCGTTCCAGCAGGGCAGCCAACATGGCCTCCTCCATGTCGATTTCCAGTGGGGCCAAACTGGGTACCTCTTGGTCCAGCGACTGTTGGCTCAATGTCAGCAGAAGGTCGACTTCCTGCAAGGTCTGCCGCAGCGCGGCCTCTGGACCGCGTGGCTCCAGGCCCAGTGCCTGGTTCAGCGCGTTCGCCGTCTCGTCTGCCTGCCGGCGAAGTTGGCGCGACGATTCGACCAATTCCGTGATCCGATCCAATTGCCTACTGGCGACGACTTGCTCCAGTTCGTCCTGAAGCGCTGAGTAGCTCTCTTCAAGCTGCCGCAATTGACGTCGAAATTCCTGTCGTCGAGGGTCGGCCAATTCTCGCGCGATGGGGAGATCAAGCTGGCGGCGAATCAGAATTCCAATGGAATTCGCCAATTCCATGGTTCGCTGAAAGATGCGTATCGGAGGGGCGGGAGGCATTTCGTCCAAAGCCTGCTGAAGCGCCTCCCGATTGAAGTTGACCAGCAGCCATGCCTCGTCAACCAGCAACTGCCGGAGCAGATCCTCCAACGTTTGCTCGTCCAAGGTTTCCTGGCCCAATTGATTCCGAAGTTGCCCCCAATCGATCATGCGACGCGTCAGATCGATGGAACTGTTCAGGAGCACGCCTTGATCCGGAGTCGCCTCCCCACGTTCGGAAACCAGATTCCGCCTGGCTCGACGAACTCGCTCCCCCGACACGGCGCTTTCGTCCCGTAGCGTCAGTTCCTCCAGTTCCGAAAGGTCGAGGTTCAAAGGCAACTCGGGCGGGAGCCCGATGGCAAACTTAAGGTTGTCCAGGTCTCCCTCGAAGGCGGTCGAACTTCCGATCAGGCTACTGCGACTGGCCAGCGCGTTCTGTTCCAACTGATCGACCTGAAACCGCGGAAGTCGTCCCGCCCGATACTCAGCCTCCCCCTGATGGAAAGCTCGATAGGTGCTGAAATAGTCCTGGGAATCAATCTCAATGCGGCGATAGGCCAGGAGCAGGTTGTAGTATTGTGCGGCCAGGTTTCGAAACAAGATCTTGCGGAATCGAGCGAAATCGCGAGCGGCATAGACGACATCCCGTTCCGCCTGCGTCAAATTCTCGAAGATAATGTCCCGCTGAAGGACGCTTTGGGAGACTCCCAGCAGCAGTTCCGAGCCGACATCGGCGGCAAACCCATCCGGACCATTAAATGTCAAGACGATGTCATTTGCGAATCGAGTCAGAACAGTCCCTCCCGTGGCCATCACCTTTTCCATGGCGGTTTGCGTGGGAATGGCCATCGAATTGACCGTGGCTCCCCCGCTCCGGGAATGCAGGTAGTCCACCGTCGTTCCGTTGCCGAAGGGAGTGAACCGCAATTCGTAATCGAAACGCTGCAGCGTTAATCGCAAAGCGGCCGCGTAGAGAAGTTCCTTTTGTGTCTGGTATTCTCGATGATTGATCGCTGCCAGCTCGAGAATATCCTCGAGTGTGATTCGTTCGGAATCATCGAGTTGCTCCGGGGCGGGCCTCCGC
>JBJHCD010000623.1:0-4325 GCA_050485845.1 Pirellulaceae bacterium
CCGCACGTTGGAGGCTTCGGCGTCGAGCAGGTTGGCGGTCGGGGAGTGACGGGCCGCCGCGTCGGATGCCCTCGCCTCGGACAGGGCACACCATGTCGTCTCCACTTCCGCCGGAAACGGAAGTTCGGCTAATTCGGGAAGGCGACTCAAATCGGGAACTCGTTCGCGAGGCTCCACGACCTGACATTCCTGGAGCGTCCTCCCCGGACTGCCTAGAGGGGGGCAGGCAACTCGGTCGATGCCAGCTCGACAGCCCACCGAAACAATGAGCATCGCAATCAGCATCGTCGCCGAAGTTGAGTATGCGTGGGACATGGAAGATCCGCAATTCGAGGGGGAACCGTCCGTGGATGTCGCCCTCGGAAGGGAGTCCGACAGGAGCTGGCAGTTCCAGGAGTTCTATGGCTTATATCGCCTGGAACACGGTCCGCCTGTAACGATTTCTCACAGCCTGCATATTCTGCGTATTTTCGCGGTTCCACGTATATTGAAGTTTGTAGGAAAAGCCGAAGGCTCTCTTCGGACCAGAAGGGCCGCGCATCCGCGATTTTTTTTTAGCCCCAGAGGAGGGCAGGACAGCGCCATCATCGTGAGATTGAAATCTGAAGACAACCTCCGCTCGAGACTTCGGTTCTACTGGAAGCCCTAGTCGACTCCCCCATGGGGACCGTTTGGCGGTGGCTTCACCTTGACCATGCTGGGCCAGGGGTCTATAGTACCGGGAAGTTGAGCCCGAGAGGGTCGGCGGATGTCGACCAACCAGTCGGGTCCTGCCTCGAGCACTCCGCGCTGAACGAGCTGGCCGGAGCATTGCCCAATCCCACCTGCCTGATAGCTCGCCCGATGGATTTCGGCCCGATGAATTTCGGACTGCAGCCGCCCTTGTGGTTTCCCGTGGAAAGTTAGTCAAGGACGTGAAATTTTTCCGAGCATGAATTTCGCCGAGAATTCGAACTGTGGTTCTAGCTGCGTGAAGCGGACGTGCTGGGGACCCTGTTTGGTTTTCCGGACCGAGCTGGGACCAAGACTACCAGAGTGTTCCCGCTAACGAATTTCGCTGCCTGAGCACGTGGCATGGGCTCGCCCGCGAGCCAATGGCACCAGGCCGCGAGTGCGAGGTCGCCGAATCATTTTCGCCGAAACATTTTCGCTGTTGTTGGAACGAGTCACCTTTCATTGATCCCGCCTGACGGGGAAACGAATAGACCGCCATGATCGCACATCCGCATGTAGAAGACCGCACGGAAGGATCGCTGGCCGATGCGGATCGAACTCGCGAACTCGATCCTCGTCAGCTGAACTTGGTTCGACGTGCACTGGAAACCGAAGGACGCTTGGACCAGGTAGCTCGGGAGTTGGGGTGGGAAACGGAAGAAGCCCTGCTGCAAGCCTTGGCGGCGGCCGTCGGAATGGAACTGATCGATGTCACCAAGTATGAGATCGATCTTTCTCTCTTGGACTCATTTCCCCTGAAATTGATCCATCGCCACGACGTTTTTCCACTGCGAAGGGAAGACCGCACCCTGCAAGTGGCGATCGCGGACCCGTTCGACGCCACGGCGATTGACGCGGTTGCCGCGGCGACCGGACTTGTTGTCGAAGCGGTGTTGGCGGTTCCGCACGAGTTGGCGAAGTTGATCAAGGTTCACTTGGGGGTGGGAGCCGAGACGATCGACGGCCTGGTGGCTCGCCAGTCCGAAGAGGATCCCACCGGCGTGGAAATGCTCGAGGAGATCCAGTGGGACGGATCGGAAGTCTCCGAGATGGTCCAGGAGCCATCCGTGGTCCGGTTGGTGAATGAGATCCTCATGGAGGCGGTGGAAGCTCGGACGAGCGACATTCATATCGAGGCGCAGGCAAGTGGCCTGAAGCTTCGGTACCGGATCGATGGGGTGCTGCAGCGTCAACCCTTGCCTCCGGAACTGAATCGCTTTCAGGCTGCGATCATCAGCCGCTTGAAGATCATGGCCAAGATGAATATCGCGGAGAAGCGGATTCCCCAGGATGGCCGGATCAAGATTCGAGTGGCCGGGCGGGAGGTCGATGTCCGCGTATCGGTCATTCCCATGCTGCATGGCGAGAGTGTCGTCATGCGTGTCTTGGACAAGGACAAGATGCAATTCTCGCTGAAGGGAATCGGCATGGGGGACGAAATCTATCAGCGGTTCGGCAAACTGATTCGTCTTCCTCACGGCATTGTGTTGGTGACGGGGCCGACCGGATCTGGAAAGACGACAACTCTGTACAGTGCCCTCAGCGACATCAAGGATGAGGAAACGAAGATCATCACCACCGAGGATCCGATTGAATACCAACTGGAAGGGATCAATCAGATTCAGGTGAATCACAAGGTCGGTTTGACCTTTGCGGCCAGTCTTCGAGCGATACTGCGTCATGATCCCGATGTCGTGCTGGTGGGTGAAATCCGCGACTATGAAACAGCGGAGAACGCCATTCAAGCCTCGCTGACAGGTCACTTGGTCTTCAGCACGCTCCACACCAACGACGCGGCGGGAGCCTACATGCGACTGGTCGACATGGGGGTCGAACCCTTTTTGGTCAGTAGCACGGTGGAAGGCGTGATGGCTCAGCGCCTGGTCCGCACGTTGTGCCGGCATTGCAACACACCCTACACCCCGACGTCCGAGGATGCTCCGGAAGATTTCCCTTGGGCCAAGCTGGCGGAACAAAAGGAGATTCGCCGTCCGAGCGGATGTCGAGAATGTCGGAGCACGGGCTATGCGGGCCGAGTTGGTCTGTATGAATTGTTGACAGCCAATGACGAGATTCGGACATTGGCAACGGAACGAGCTTCCTCGTCGCGGATCAAGCAGGCCGCCATCCAGCATGGGATGCGGACGCTGCGTGATGACGGGTGGACTCGAGTTCTCAATGGCCAGACGTCCGTGGATGAAGTGCTTCGAGTAACCAAGTCCGACGATTAATCCATGCCTCCAATCGATCACCTGTAATTCCACGACTGAGAATTTTGCCTGTAGTTTCCCGCCTGTAATTTCCCACCTGTAGTTTCCCGCCTCTAGTTTTCTGCTCACAAACCTCGACGGTAATGTCTCGCCTGGCTGCTCCTCCTTCCCTCCGCGGCCTTCAAGAGACTTCCCCAATTCGACCTTCCCTGTTTCCCTCCCTCGCTTCCTTCCCACCCCAAGTCATTCCTGTAACTCTCCCCCCTACGCATTCCATAACGGCCGAATCTCGGACTAGTCCCGGATGAAACTGGATACAACCCCAAGACCGGGGGTAGAACCCGGCTAAAGCCGGGAAAAGCCTCGACTGGCCATTTTCCTGAAAAACATGCCCGAATTCGCTTACTCCGCTCGCAGTCTGACTGGCGAGGACATTACCGGAACGATCTCGGCCGCTTCCAAGCGGGAAGCACTGGCGGCCTTGGCCGACCGGTCGCTCTTCCCCCTGCGCGTGGAGAGTAAGGAGAGTGGCAAGCCACTTTTTGAGTTCAAGCGGCGGATCAAGGTGCCGATGATCGCGGCCAGCTTAACCCAGTTGGCCGACTTGCTGCAGAACGGAGTTCCACTGCTGGGCGCTCTGGACATTCTTTCGGAACAGGCACCGCATCCCGCCTTGTGCGAGGTGTTCGGAGAGGTTCGTGATCAACTGGCCGAGGGGGAATCGCTGGATGTGATCCTGGCGAAGTATCCACATATTTTTGACGAACTGATGATCAGCATGGTCCGAGCGGGTGTGGAGGGTGCCTTCCTGGAAGATGCCCTGAAGCGAACGGCGGACTTCATGGAACAGCAGGAGGAAGTCAAGGGGCGAGTGATCGCGGCGATGATGTATCCGGCGATTCTGATGTCCGCTGGAACGATCATTGTCGCGGTGATGATTGTCTTTTTCGTTCCTCGCTTCGCGGACCTGTTCGCTCGCCTGGAACAGGAAGGGGGCCTGCCCGGGCCGACCATCGCCCTGCTGGCGATCAGCGACACGATTCGGGATTACGGCCTCTTCATTGCCGCGGGCCTGGTCGCCCTCACCATGGGGATGGGCCGATTCCTGAAAACGCCTCAAGGGCGCCTCTTGGCGGATCAATGGAGAATTCGAATTCCCGTGGCGGGGCCGATCTTTTTGATGACGGCCATTTCGCGGTTTTGCCGAGTCCTCGGGACACTACTGCGGAATGGAGTTCCCTTGTTGCGGTCGCTGGAGATCAGTAGCGAGTCGGCGGGGAATATCGTGCTGTCGAATGCCTTGAAACAGTCGGCCGAACAAATCTCCTCGGGCGAATCGCTATCCAAACCTTTGGCCAAGTGCGGGCTGATACCGCGAGGAGTGATGGCGATGATCACCAC
>JBJHCD010000624.1:0-4321 GCA_050485845.1 Pirellulaceae bacterium
ACGGTGCACCAGGGATGGGACGCAGTCTTGACGCTCGAATCCCCAGATGTGAATGCAGGCCAATCCGACGGCCGACGCCACTCGGTAACAATACGTCTCCAATTCGTCCAAGGTGGCGTAGTGAGTTCGGTCCAAGTCCATCACGACGCCGGACAGGATCTCGAGCGGGTAGGTAACGGGGATGTCATAGCGATGCATCGTGTCGAACATCGCCGGCAGGAAGGGATAGGTGGAATGGAGAGAGCTTGCCGATTCCGGATTCGACAGGGCCGTTTGAAGCTGGGCTAGTTTGGCACGCCGTTCATCGATCGGTGAGTCGCAGTCCGCGATATCGTCGCTGACTCGAGCAAACGCGTACAGAGCCAGCATGGCTCGACGCTTCTCGGGACGTAGGGACGCGAAAGCCCAGGAGAAGTTCGACGTGGCTCGCCGAGTGACTTCCGCACAATGGCGATAACTGGCTTCCTGCTCGGCATCCGATGGCAGATTCACTGTTTCCGATTCTCCCTCCCCGCATTCGCCGACTGGACGCGTGGGGCTAACATTTCGCCCGGCTAACTCAACTCCCTACCGCTTCCACGTCCGGAAGGGAAATCTGGGGAGGGAGTTGGCGAAACTTCAACAAGGCTTCAATCCCCAACGGGGCCCGAGGATGGCAACGGCCAGCACCAAACGGGCTTTCTCGCCTCGCCCCAGGGTGGGTCTCCGCGACAAGACGTCGTAATCGATTTTCCGGATCTTGCCGAGAATTGCCAGTCCACCTCGGACAAATAGCGACAAGTCGGTCCGCAGCCACCGGGGAACTTGGCCCAGTAACGGGAGTCCCTCCCGAAAGTGATTTTCGGCTCGAGTGACCGCATCTTCCAGCAGCGAGCGGAAGGCCCGGGGTGCGGGACACTGGGCAAACATCGATTCTTCACAGCCATGGGCCCTCCAGGCCTCCTGGGGCAAGTAGATTCGCCCCCGGCGAAAGTCTCGAGCGACATCCTGACAGAAATTCGCCAATTGAAGACCGGTGCAGATTGCATCGGAAAATGTGAGGTTCTCCCGAGTGTCCGCCTCGGCCAGTCTCAAAATCAGGCGCCCCACGGGGTTTGCCGACCGGCGGCAGTAGTCCCGCAGTTCCATCCAGGTATCATAACGGTTCTGCCGCTGATCTTGTTCGAACGCCGAGATCAAGTCGGTCAGTGGTTCCAGTGGCAGGGAGTATTCTCGCATGGTCGCTCCGAGTGCGATCATGACGGGATGGCGTCTCTCACCCAACTCGGAAATCTGCGACAAAAAATCGGGCTCCTTTGCCGCTTCATGCACGCTGGTGAGTTGTTCACGCCACCAGGCGAGAAGTTCAAGACTCCTGGTGGGAGAATCGACCTCGTCCGCCAAGTCGTCCGCCCAGCGGCAGTAGGCATACAGGGCGTGCATGGCCGGACGTAATCGCGAGGGGAAAAGCCGACTGACCACGGTGAAGTTTTCGTAGTGAGTCCGGGCAAGGTCTTGGCAGTAGCGTCGCGCTTCCGCAAGGGTGCATCGTGGGAGCGTCCCCCGATCGGGCCCTAGTTGGGCGAGTTGATCGGTAAAATGAGGGATGGTCATGGGGTTGGCGGGGGCGTTTGGATACGGAGCGTGACAGGATAGCCGGTGCCGGAACGAACGGATGACGGAACGAACGGATGACGGAACGAACGGATGACGGAACGAACTCGCGACGGGGTGAACTTGTGATAGTGTGAACTCGTGACGGAAGAGCAGGAAGTCAACTCCGGGGAAGTCAACGAGGGCGAAATCAAGCCATCGGGGGTGTGCGAGGCGGAGCGACCCGCTCCCGAGCGTGGAACGAGTAGAGTATCATCGAACAGAATAACATCCCCGTTATCCCTGGCCATGGGTTCCTCCGAGTCGGCCCTGGTCTTCGGGGGGGGTGAGTCCATTTGAGGAACAGCATCCATGAAGATACTTTTGGCAGCCCCTCGCGGTTTTTGTGCGGGGGTGAACATGGCAATCGAGAGTCTCGACCTCGCCATCCAGACGTTTGGAACTCCGATCTATGTCTATCACGAGATTGTTCACAACACCTACGTGGTGAATCGGTTCCGAGAACTGGGAGCGATCTTCGTGGAGGACCTCGAGGAGGTCCCTCATGGTTCCTACCTCCTTTTTTCCGCTCATGGGGTTTCTCCCGAGATTCGCCGGATCGCTCGCGAGCGGAATCTGTTTGCCATCGACGCCACGTGTCCCTTGGTCACCAAGGTGCACATTGAGGCGGTCCGTTTTGCTAAGTCCGGATACACGATTGTTCTGATCGGTCATGAGGGACATGATGAAGTAGTCGGCACGATGGGGGAGGCTCCGGAGGCGATCGTCCTGGTCGATTCTCCCGAAGCGGTGAATCGCCTGGAAGTTCCACTCGATGCCAAGATCGCCTATCTCACCCAGACCACGCTCTCGGTGGATGACGCCAATCGGATCATTCAGGCGCTAAAGCAGCGTTTTCCTCAAATCGTCGGTCCTCCCAAGGAGGACATCTGCTATGCCACGCAGAATCGCCAGGAGGCGGTCCGGACTTTGGCGGCCAAGGCCGACGTGGTATTGGTCCTGGGCAGCCAAAACAGCTCCAACAGCCAGCGTCTCAAGGAACTCGCCTTGGAATGTGGCGTGCGTGGCTATCTGATCGACAGCGTGCACGACATCGATCCACAGTGGTTCCAGGGAGACGAGGTCGTGGTGGTGACGGCCGGCGCGAGTGCACCGGAGACCGTTGTGCAGGATTGTCTCGCCTATTTTCGAGAGAGATTCCAGGCCGAGGTCGAGGATCGCGTCGTGCGCAGGGAGGAGGTCCATTTCCCCTTGCCTCGCGAACTTCGCGATCTGGCGAAGTCAACTTGACATGGGCCCCGAGTCAGTGTGTCACGTGGCAGGCCCGTTGGGCCAACTTGCAGCGAGGGCAATTCTCGAAGGACTGCGGAGAAATCGTTTGCAGCAGGTCGTCCAGTAGGGTCATGCTGGCGACGAAAATTCGGTCTCCCGGGAGCAACTGGTAATTGGAACTGGTGTCCCCCAGTTGGACGATGTGGTCATAGCAGACCGGCAGGACGAGCCGGCAGTCATCCGGCCCGGTGGGACGACTGAGAATAATCTTGTGCCGATTCGCTCGGGAAGTGAGGTCACCCGCCGCCAAGATGGCATCCAAAGCGGTTTCCCGCCCCGTGAAGGGGTACGAGCCGGGAGAACTGACTTCCCCCAGAACGTACACCACCTTGCTATCCCAACCGACAAGCCGAACGGAGATGGGTCCTGTCGGCTCGTCGCTTTTTCGCTTGATTTCCGCTCGGACCTCATCCTGAACTTCGTCAATTGATTTTCCCGCCGCGAAGACTCGGCCATAGCGGCCCAGGTCGATGGTGCCATCAGGCTGGACGATCTGATCACCTCCTGGAAGCCGCACGGGCGAATCGAAGTCGGTCGCTTCCACCAGCAGCAGATCTCCTGGTTCGATCAAGTACTGTGGCAATACGTCCTTGGCCAATTCGCGGGGCCAGGGGGCCGGATGAGCCGCTGCCTTGTGCATCTGCTGGGTGACCCGCAGCATTCGATGCGGCCCGACGGCGAGAGGCAAACCCAGCGAAGAAAGCGTGGAACAGCCACTGCCCGACAGCAGGACCATCAGGATACCCACCAGCAGCACGAACCGCGGTCCTGGCTTATCCATCCAGCCCATCATTCGCCCCGTTCCGGACCGATTCACCGCGGGACTCTGGATGTGAATCCTCGCACGGCAGCGAATTGCGACCTGCTCCGTTTTGACTGGTGCGTGGATTGTTGTCATGGTGGAAGCTCGAACGAAAGTCAAGAGACTTAAATTGGGGGGGATCTTCGGGAAAACCCTGGAACCTGTCAACGCGAATTCAAGAAACTGAAAAAGAAGGGTGTCTGCGGATCTCGCTTTGAAGTGAAAAAGAAGGGTGTCTGCGGATCTCGTTTTCGTCTCCCCCCGCGTGCCCCAATCCCCCCCCTCCTGCCGAGAGAATTCCCGAACTGTAATCCGAAGAAATCCGAAGACACCCGGCGGGTTTGGTCAAGCCGCCAATTTCGCGTGGCGGGGCGTGCCGGGCCAAGGATGGAGAGTCGGCACCCAGGACACCCTTCGCGTGGGAGTTCGTGACACAAAACTTTGGTGATCTCGTCTTATCCGAAGAGACCGTGCAGATTTCTGCATATTTGGTTGGTTCTGCGGATTTGGTTGCAACATGTGCGCCCGGCGGTAGGGAAATGAACTCGGCAACAGCACCGCTGATGAACACTCATGGACGCTAATGTGACTTCA
>JBJHCD010000625.1:0-4312 GCA_050485845.1 Pirellulaceae bacterium
GCTCCTGCTTCTCTTCTTCGTCCATGCGGACTCCTCGTTAGCTCAACAATCGTTCCGGACGAGTCCTACCCCGTCGGCGGAAACTTCTTACCGAGTGGCTCATGGCCGCCAACCCGAAGCCGGGGCGCTTCCCCCCCCGGCTCGCGAACAACTCCCATCATTTGTCCAAAGTCTCAGTTCGAAAAATGGACAATTTGAGGTCATTGTGGGGCAGGGACGGCTAATCACCTTGACGGAGGATCTTTCCGTCCCGGGAAGGCCGAGTCCCGTGGTGGCCGTGAGTGACCCCACGGTGGTGGACTTCGACATCGTGGGCCCTCGCCATATACGCGTCAACGGACAGCGAATCGGAGCGACCGATCTTTCCATCATCACCGCCGACCGAGAAAGTCTGACTCTGGAAGTCCTCGTCGTTCCGGATCTCGATGTCCTGCGGGCTCGGATTCGCGCCGCTTTCCCCGACGCCCAAGTCGAGTTGGCGGCGCTGCGGCAGAACATCATCGTGGAGGGGCAGGCCAGGGATCCACGTCAAGTCGCTCAGATCATTCAGTTACTCGAATCCTATTTGGACGCGATTCAGCCGATCCGCACGACGGCGGGTGGACAGCGAGCCGGGGCGGGCGCGGCAGCTCCCTCGGATTCGATGTTTCCTCCGGATGAGCCCACGCCGGACGATCCCGACGCTCCCCCCCCCGAGGTCGAAACGCTACCGGAAGGTGCCCGCCCTCCTCCTCGGCTGCAGCCGATTCCCACGCAGATCATCAATCTCTTGCGAGTTCCCGGTCCTCAGCAGGTGGTCCTGAAAGTCCAGGTCGCTGAACTGAACCGGACTGCTCTCCGGCAGTTTGGAACCAGCCTGCTGGTGCAAAACGGCACGGGGGCCCTCGGTAGCACCATCGGCCCTCCCTATCCACCGGGAGGCGGCGGGAGCGGACTCCTGGGGCTCCTCGATCCTGTCGCCGGAACCACCTCCTCGGTCTTCGGGATTCTCGATAGCGGCAACGTCAACCTGCTGATTAACGCGTTGCGGCAGAACCAAGTGCTCACGATTCTGGCCGAGCCGAATTTGGTGGCCATGCATGGGCAAGAGGCCAGTTTTCTGGCTGGTGGTGAGTTTCCCGTTCCCGTTCCCCAGCCTGGCGGTGGGGTCGGTTTGGTCACGATCGAATATCGATCGTTCGGCGTCGGTTTGAACTTCGTCCCCTACATCCTCGATGACGAAACCATTCGGCTTTCCGTTACGCCCGAGGTCAGTTCCATCGACTTCAGTGCCGGAATCATCATTCAAGGGACCGCCGTTCCCGGACTGTCCACTCGGCGGACCAACACGGTCGTGCAACTGGGCGAAGGACAGACGCTGGCCATTTCGGGAATCCTGCAAGTCGAACTGGAGGGAAATACGACCCGCGTTCCCGGACTGGGCGACATTCCCTACATCGGAGCCCTATTTCGAAACACAACAAGCCAGACAGTCGAGAAGGAACTGGTGGTATTGGTCACGCCACACCTTGTCGAGGCGATGCGGCATGATCAGGTCCCCATGCTTCCGGGCGAGGATGTCCTGGAGCCGGACGACCACGAGCTTTTCGTCAAGGGGCGTATTGAACGGAGATCTTGGCAACCTTACCGAGCGACCGCCTCTTGGGACGATCCCCTGGGCGTGGAACATCAACGGCAGTTGGAAAGCCAATTCATCTACGGCCCCCATGGATATTCGGATTAGGTCCCAAGTCCCCGAGTACACAGGTCGACTTATCCGCGAGATCCGGGGCGGCCCCGAAGGCCCCACGGACGCAAATCAACGAATCCCGCGAGTGCGAAAGAAGAAAATACCATGAGCCGGCGAACTCCACTTACCCACGCTACTCTCCGCCTCTGCTCCATTCTGACGAGCTTGGCGATGGGTACTACCTTGGTTGGAATGGTCAATGGCCAGGAGTCTCCCGGAACCGTCAACTCTTTCCAAGGAGAGGCGACAATGGCAGTGTCCTGCCCCACGGGGCATTGCCCTCCCGGCCGTTGCCGGCTTGGCGGTTGCCTTTCCCCTCGGCGATTGGACTGGAACAGCCGATATGTGCGCCGCGACCTCCCCCCCCCAGGGACATCGCTTCACGCGATCCGCATGACACAGATCTCGAATGCCGCCGCCGCTCGGATGATGCTCTACCAATATGACTTCCAACCTCGAGACCCTCGCCTGAATCCCCGGGGCAACTGGCAATTGCAAAAGATGGTCGATCGAAGGGAATATCACGGCCACCCCATTCTCATTGAAGCCACGGATTCCATGGCCCTGGACGAAGCGCGTCGAGCCCACGTACTGGCGGTGCTGCAGGACTCGGGAACCGCGATCGATCCGGATGACGTCTTGATCTCGCGCCCCTTGACACGAGGGATCGATGGCTTGGATGCCTCGGGCATTAACGTGAACCTGCTTCGCCTTTCCGCCGAAGGTCAGGCTGGGGGAGTTGGTGGAGGAGCCGGAGCGGGAGCGATGGGGGCCGGGGGAGGCATGGGAGGAGGAAGCATGGGGAACACGGGACGGCCGTAGTTCCCCGGGATTCGCGGAAGTTCATGAAATTTCCATTGGGCAGAGTGTGAGATTTTTCGGACGACTCTTTTTGCTGGCGGTGGCTGATGCGAACGACAATGACTCTCCTCCTGCTCCTGCTGCTGGCGACCGGTTGCCAGGCGGGTCGCAACGGAATCATGGATCGCGCCGGCGGGGGATTAGCCCGTACCTTTGGAGTTTCCAAGGAGCCGCGTTCCACGGACTTGACCACCTCCCGGTCGATCGAGGATCTTCCCCTGTCACAAGCTCGCGGGCTGGAACGCAAGGGGGAGTTCGCTCGAGCCGAAGCGATCTACCACCGCGCCCTGGAGTCCAATCCTCGCCAAGCGATCCCACTTCACCGTCTGGCGGTGATTGCCGACCGTCGAGGTCAGTTCGAGAAATCGACACACTATTTCGAACAAGCCCTCGCCTTGGAGCCCGATAGCGCGGATATTCACTGCGACTATGGATACAGCCTCTATCAGCGAGGGATGTGGCAAGAGGCGGAAGCCCACTTCCAACGGGCCCTTGATCTGGACGCCCAGCATGCTCGAGCCGAAAACAACTACGGTCTGCTTCTGGCTCGCACGGGACGTCCCAACGAAGCCTTGGACGCGTTTCGCCGGGCTGGATCTGGGAAGGTGGAGGCCCGGATGAATCTCGCGTTCATTCTCGCCTCGGAAGGGTTGACCGATCTAGCCCAACAACAACTCGACGAGGCTCGGCAAAGCTTCCTGGTCTCTTCGGCAACCAAGGAGCGAATGGCCGAACTTCAGCAATGGATTGCCCAAGTCGAAAAGGCAACGCCGGCGATGCCCACGGATTCGGACCCCCAAGGTCCAGCCTATCGCTACGCCCGAGGTGACCAGCCTCCTCCTCCACTGCAAGGCAACGAGCCCCCCTTCGAGTTCCAGCCCACTACGGCTGAATCGCCAGCTCAACCGATAACGTCGCGTCGTTAACGGCCTCCGGGGGCTTACCGTCACTTGGAGACGGGAGACGAGCAGTAAATTCTCGGCGCCCACTGCTTCAGCGTTCTATACTGGAGGGAGTCGCGTCAGCCGATGCTCCCGGCCCGGCTTTGAGTCGGTCTGGTGAGCACAGGGGAACTTATCCGGATAAGGAGCGAGCCCGACATGCCTTTCACTGACCTCCAACGTCCGCCGAAAACCATGGGAATCGTGGCTCGGTACTTGGTTCTAGCCCTGACCCTCGGGGGGATGACCGGCACGAGTTCCCTCTGGGGGCAAGACCGCGTTCGCATCGATTTCGAACTCCTGACCGAACCGGGGTTTCCCTTGGGAGGGGAGCGGCGTTGGATGGAGTCATTGCAGCAGATTCCCAACGTGCGGCTCCGCGTCCGGCCGGCCCGGGGCGGAGAACCTCCCTTGGTCAATCCTGTGACGCCCGATTCCAAGCGACATTATCAAGTCCAGGGAATCCTCACGGCCCAAAATCAGTTGCGACTGGTCGGTGGCACGTTTCGACTGGAAGAGCGGAGGCGAATTGAGCAGTGGATCGAGCGACTGGGATCGGAAGGAGCCCGAAACCTGGACGCCCCCCGGGGACCGTTCGGGCTGACCGAGGATCAGCTACTTGCCATTCAAGAGACCCTCCAGCGCCCCATCCCGTTTTCCACCGCCGGCATGGCGACCACCGATTTCATCCGACAATGGAAAGGACTCGTGCCGCTGGACCTGCAAGTCGAAAGCGCCGCGGGGCGTCAATTGGCCGTGGGGGCTTCGGTGTCCGGCGAAC
>JBJHCD010000626.1:0-2638 GCA_050485845.1 Pirellulaceae bacterium
GGCTTTACCGAACGAACGATGATCGTATCGGCGCCTAGGTCCTCAATCTGCCGCTGGGCCTCACGGGAAATTCCTTCCCCAATGGCCAAGAGCCAAATAACGCTGGCCACGCCGATGAAAATACCCAGCACGGTCAAGAGGGAACGCATCGGGTGAAGCATCAGGCTCTTCACGCCAAGCTGCCAAGTTCGGAGAAAGATCATCATACGTGCGTATTCAGTTGGGTCGGTGGGAGTGTGGGACAGGAGGGATGGGATCGGAAGGAACAAGTAGCGGGGCGGGAAATGTCATTCGTGTCGGAGTGCCTCGATGGGATCCATTTGAGCAGCCCGAATCGCCGGATAAAGTCCGAACGACACGCCGATCAAGACAGAAATACCAAAGGCCAGGGGAATGGATAGCGGGACGATCTCGGGCTGCATATTCTGAACCACCTCGGGAAGGCTCCGCATCGTCTCGGCGGCATACTGCTCCATGAACGAGCGAAGCAGGCGGACACTGATCGGACAGAGGTAGCCGAAGAAGATGCCCACGACACCCCCCACCACCGACAGGGCAATCGTTTCGACCAGGAATTGCCGAGTAATATCTGCTCGGCGCGCTCCGAGGGCCCGCCGAATACCGATTTCTCGAGTTCGCTCGGTAACGGTGGCGAGCATGATATTCATGATGCCGATTCCCCCCACGATCAACGAAATCGCGGCGATCAGCCCCATGAAGACCATGAACATCAGCCGCGTGGTGCGGGCCTGCTCGAGAAGTTCGAGCGGGACGACGGTGGCAACATCTTCCATGGAATCGTGGCTACGCAGCGACTCCTCCACCAGTGCCGCGGTCGCCAAGACATTCTTCACGTCATCCACTCGCAAAGTGATCTGATTCAGTTCGATCACCTCCGCCTCTCGACTTCCACTGCTTCGCATCACGACCATGTCCCCGATTCGCTGGCGCATGGTGGTAATGGGAATGTACATGTCGTTGGAGAAGTCTTGGGAATCGAGCGATCCCCCGATGGCGGCCGATGCGGTGCGGTGTTTCAGGATGCCGACCACCTGATAAAAGTCTTTGTGTTCGGCAAGATAGACGCGGCGACCGATGGGATCCTCGTAGGGGAACAGTCGCTGAGAGAGGCGGGCCGCGAGCACGCAGACGTTCTGGCGATGTTTCAAATCCGCCTCGGTGATGAAACGCCCGCGGTCGATCTCCAGCCGAGTGACCATGGCGTACTCGGGCGTGCAGCCGACCATGCGTCCATCGACGGTCTTTCCTCCATAACGAATCTGTCGCCGCATCTCCCGAATCGGAATGGCGCTCTTGATGGTGGGAATCGTGGCGACCAACTTTTCGAATTCCGAGCGTTTGAGCCCGTAGGGGGTGGGACCGCCGCCGGTACCGAGCTTTTCCGCGGGGGGCTTGACGGTCCGGACGATGATGGTGTCCGCCCCCAGGTCTTCGATTTGTCGCTGAGCTTCCCGCGAGATGCCTTCACCGATCGCCAGGAGCCAAATGACACTGGCCACGCCGATGAAAATGCCCAGCACGGTCAACAGCGATCGCATGGGATGCAAGAGAAGACTCTTGACACCGAGCTGCCAGGTGCGAACGAAGATCATCATGGCGCGGGTACCCGCAGTAGGTCAGCTGGCGGCCACCGTCGATGGAGTCCGCGTCAATTTGCTGGGATCGATTTGAATCGATGTACCATCCTGGGGACGATTCTTGTTCATTTCCTCAAGGACCTTCATGGCACTTTGGCGTTCGTCCACAACCGCGTCGGACTGCACCAATCCATCACGAAGCCGAATGACTCGCTTGGTGTGCGTGGCGACTTCATCTTCGTGAGTCACCAGAATGATGGTCTTGCCATGCTCATTCAGCCGCTCGAAGAGGGCGAGGATCTCTTCGGTCGTGCGGCTATCCAGGTTACCCGTCGGTTCGTCGGCCAGGATGAAGTAAGGGTCGTTGACCAGGCTTCGGGCAATGGCCACCCGCTGTTGCTGACCACCGGAAAGTTGCGAGGGACGGTGTCCGAGTCGTTCTCCCAGCCCGACCATGACCGCCAATTCTCGGCACCGAGCCCGATCGGCCGCGGTCAAGCGTCCCTGGTAGTAAAGTGGAACCTCGATATTCTCGACCACGGTCAATTGCTGGATCAGGTTGTACGACTGAAAGACGAATCCGATGCGGGAAGCTCTTACATGGGAAAGTTCGTCGTCGTCCATTTTGGAGACGTCGTCTTCCCCGAGAAAAAGAGCCCCTTCCGTCGGGCGATCCAGGCAACCGAGCAGATTCAGCAGCGTACTTTTCCCCGAACCGGACGGGCCCATGATCGCCACGTAATCCCCTTCGGGAATGTCGAACGAGACTCCACGAAGGGCACGCACGGTTTCACTCTTGAGAACATAATGTTTCTGAAGGTCCACGCACCGAGCCGCGAAACTCATGGTCCGCCCCCTTCCACCCCGGCCTGCCGTTCCCGCATCATTTGCATGAAACGGCGAGTGGAGGCCAGCAGTTCCGCTCGATCCAATTGACCATCGCCGTTCAAGTCGCCCCGCATCATCCCTTCCCGTCGTTCTTCGGGAACGGCGGCCAATTCCTCGGCCGAAAGGATGCCATCGCCATCGGTGTCATACTG
>JBJHCD010000626.1:2648-4303 GCA_050485845.1 Pirellulaceae bacterium
CCTCCAAGCCGGAGGCGATCATGACCATCTTGTCATTGGATGAACTGATTTCGACTTCTCGAGTCTCATATCGTCCCTCGCCCACTCGCACCAGGCAGAAAAGATACCCCTTCGTTTCGTACAGGGCCTGAACCGGAATCTGCAAGGCATTGGACAGTCGCTCGACAAAGATCCGCACCTCCGCCGTCATGCCGGTGCGGACACCCGGCGGGGGGTCCAAAATTTCGATGAACGTGGCGTATTCCTTGACCTGGGAACTGAACCAGCTGGTCGGTTCCGCATACTTGTTGACCTTCGTCACTCGTCCCTTAAGCACCGCGTTCTCAAAGGCGCCGATCTGAATGGAAACGGGGAGTCCTTCGCGAATCAGCGGAATCCGAGCTTCATTGATGTTGGCCTTCACCTGCATCTTCGTGGGGTCGGGAAGCCGAATGATGACTTGACGCTCACGGACCAACCCCCCCGGCTCCACCACGAACTCGGACGCCCCTCCGCGACTGCTGGTCTTGTTGGCATGCACCACCACCCCCCCCTGGGGCGCGGTAATCACACACTTTTCAATCTGTTCCTCGATCTCTTGCAGCTTTTCGATCTCTTCCTGATAACTTCCCACGGCGGCGTCCAGTTGGGCTTTGGCGGTCTCGACGTCGGCGTCCAGCTGCACGACCATCTTTCGTTTGGTGATGTCGCGGAGCGTCGTCAGCTTGCTTTCAGCCAAGTCCAGATCGACTTTCGCCTGATCCACCGCGAACTGGTCCGCTTTCAGCTGCAGAGTGGTCTGAAAGCCGAGGGCCGCCAACCGCTCACTGTACTTGGCCGTTTCGCGCGACCGACTCAGCCGCTCCTCCGCCACCAGGATTTCACTGAGGTAGAGTTTTTCTTCCTGAGTGAAAATCCCCTCGATGTATTCGAGCTTGGCGATCTTGGCCTGTTCGAGGAGACTTTCCGCCGCAATCTTGGCGGCGAGTGCATTGTTGACAATGATCCGCTGCTGCTTGAGTTCC
This sequence comes from Pirellulaceae bacterium, assembly GCA_050485845.1. Classification (GTDB taxonomy): domain Bacteria; phylum Planctomycetota; class Planctomycetia; order Pirellulales; family Pirellulaceae; genus JBJHCD01. Next base: position 3,653 of record JBJHCD010000626.1, read on the forward strand.
TGATCGAGCGCGGACGAGTCGAGTTCCACGAGCCGGTCGCCCGGCTTGACCTGCGTCCCTTCGTCAATTGCCCAGAGAATGGCCGTCCCGGTGCCGTTACGCGACTTGACTTCGCAGATCACATCGACATTGCTGGAACTCTCGACTTCCCCCTGCTCCAGCACGATGTGCTCAAACGGACCTCGGCGGACCACGTCGGTCAGCACAATTGGCCCACCCTCCTTGGAGGAGCTGGTGAAATAGTAGTAGATGCCGCTGCAAATCAGCGCGGCCGCGGCCAAAAAGCTAAAGATCAGAAGCGTGCCCGAACCGCGTCGTGAGGAACGAGTGCGAGCCGCCCGATGCGGGGCACCAATGGAGTGCATGGAAGACATGATCAGAACCCTGACAAAGGAATGCGTCGGAAGGGCGGGAGCGGAGGGAGGGAGTATCGTACTAGCAGGTCAACCAGATCGACTCATTCTACAAGACCCGGTGCGGTCTGTCACGGATTTCTTGCCAGTCCAAGGCAAGAAAGATTTGCGATTCCCGTGAAAAAGCCAAATCGGTTTCCCGTCGCATCGCTAGAGACACCCCCTGTACCTATAACCAACCCCGCCCCCATCCAGAAGTTCCGAACGGGGCCAGAAGTTCCGAATGGGGGCGGCCGGT
>JBJHCD010000627.1:0-4303 GCA_050485845.1 Pirellulaceae bacterium
TGCTGAAGACCGTTCCCACGTGCTTTCCTCCCATGTCGATGGTAATCGAATAGGAAGTCGGGCCACCAACGGCATAGACCAACATGCCCGCCGAAATCGTGAGGCTGGCGAGCACCGGGTCCGCGATGAGGTAGGCGCTGACGATGAACACCGAGCAGAGAAGCAGGGCTCCGGACGCCAGGAATTGTCGAGCCAGTCGAAGGCTTTGAGTTCGTCGATAGCTTGCATCCGAGACGGCTCCACCCACCAGGCCACCTATGACGACGGCCAAGAGCGGAAGGGATCCGAGCAGTCCGGATTGAGCGACGGAAACCCCCCGGGTCTCTTGCAGGTAGGTCGGAAACCAACTGGCGAAGAAGATGTAACCCGCGGCACGGAAGAACTGCTGGCCGCAGATGCACCACATGGCCGGACTGCTGAGGATCGCTCCCCAAGGCGTGGCGGGAGGAGTTTCCCCTTCCCGGTTCGACACCTCGGCCAGACTCTTGCCTTCACGTATCCGGTCCAATTCCACTTTGGAAACCGAGGAGTGATCTTCGGGGACATCACGAAACCACCAATGGAACCCCAAGCCCCAGAGGATCCCCATGGCTCCAAATACCATGAAAAGACTCTGCCAAGTCACCGGAATCACGCTCGGACCAGTTCCATCCGACCCGATGGCCAGGAGTCCCCAAAGACCAATGGGAAGGCCATAGTCCAGGAGGTAACCGATGGGGCCACTGGCCAGCACGCCCCCTAGGGACATGGCGCTAGCCAAAGCGCCGCTCGTGATGCCCCGTTCCCCGGCAGGGAACCAACGGGAAATCGAGGCCGTACAGGCGGGGAACAGGCCGGCCTGTGCCGCTCCCGTCGCAAACCGCGACAAGAGCAACATCGGAAGCCCAGCGGCCCAGGCCATCAGGCCGGTGGCGGTCGACCATCCCAAGGAGAGGATCAAGAGACTGCGCCGTGTTCCGACTCGATCCACAAACCAGCCGCTCGGCAATTGCAGGATGGCGTAGGCGGCGAAGAACGCGGACATGACCAGTCCCATCTGTTCTTCCGAAATTCCCATGTCCACGCGAATGGTACTTTCGGCAACCGCCAATCCTTGGCGACAGATGTAGGCAATCATGGCGGCCGTGCAAAGCCACAGCAGGACCCAGTGCCTGACGTGAGAATTTCGGGGCACCGGGTCGTCTCGATTCTCCCTTGACTGACCACGTTCCGCGGCAGGGGGCTCGCCCAAGTTCATCCCCGCCGCGTCAGACTCATTCGTCACGTCATCGCGTTCGGGGGTTCCGCAGATAGTAGAATCGTCCATCTTCGGCTCCCCCTAAATAATCCGGAAGTCCATTCCCGTTAAAATCGACCACGGTCGGGCTCGTGGTATGTCCCTCAATATTTTCGCTGACCAGCGGCCCCACATCCTCGAAATACCACTTTCCATCTCGAGCTTCCACTTGCCGGAGTAGATTGGCACTGGTGGAGTTCACCAGAATATCGAGCTTTCCATCGCCATCCCAGTCCACAATGCAGAGTTTTCGGCGGCCACTTCGGCCGGCGATCCCATCGTTCAAACGCAACGGGCCCGGCGTGGCATCCACCGTTTGATGGCGACTGTCCGTCACGGAGAGATTCACCCCATAAAACACGCGCTGAGGGGGCAGCAGGACAAGTTGGCCATCTCGCTCGACTCGCTCAAACAGCGCGAGGTACCCTTCATGGTCCAGCATGACGAGGTCGGTCAGACCGTTCTGAGTCCAGTCGACGGCCACCGGAGTAGTCCGCCATTGGGTCAGCAGTTCCTTTCCGCGTGGCTGCAGCCAACCGAAAGAGAGGCGAGGAGGGTCGCCGGTCCATTCCACTTCAATGGGCTCGGCGGCCGCCAGTTCCGGCTGGTTTCGAGTGCCGACGTTTCGGTACCAAATCACCTGGCCCCAAATCGAGTTGACGATCAAGTCGGGAAGACCGTCCCCATCCCAATCGGCGATACTTAATGTTGTATAGCCCCACTTGGCTTCCGCCGGACCTTGGATGGATCCGTTTTCGCCTGCTTGGATCCGAATGACTTCGCCATCGGCCATCAGGTATTTCGGAGCGGCCCATTGCGGCGTTTCGACTCCAGGACCGCTCAGATTCTCGTAGAACAGAATGTAACCGGCGGTATTACCGCTGATGATGTCGATGTCGCCATCCCCATCCCAGTCGAAACCGACGGGAGTAGCCAACGCACCACATTTCACGTCGTCCGCCTCTTGTTGGAAGTATTGAGGCTGAGCGAAAATGGGGGTTCGGTCGTCATGCTTGCGTCCCGTATTCTCCAGCCAGGCGACTCGACCATCTTCATCTCCCACGACCAAGTCGATCAGTCCGTTTTGATTCCAATCCACGGCGGTGGGAGTAATCATCTGTAAATCCATCACGAGCGGTTCACCCTGCTCGGTCCGGAGTCGCCGCCCCTCGGCATATCGAGGGGCCGTCCGAGTTCCGATGTTCTCGAAGTACGTGAACCCGTCCAAGAACTCGCCGCATAAGAGATCCAGGTCTCCGTCGCCATCGAAGTCCACAAAGTTGGGCGAGGGCCAGCCGAAGACCTCCACCGGCTGATCGCCCGCCAGCACCTTCTCGGGAGCCGCATAACGTGGCTGCTGATTGGTCCCCTCGTTCCGCAGCCAATAGACAAAGCCCCGCAGTGGGCCTCGAGTCCAATTCCCTGCCTCATCGTAAGCATTGTCCCAGCCGTAATCGGTCCAATCTCCAACTCCGACGATCAAGTCATCGTTTCCATCGCCATCGTAATCCACGATTCTCCACATATTCGCGCGCACTCGGTTGGGATGAACGTTCGCTCGCCAGTCAGCCGGCAGGGGGAGCGGTTCAGGTTTCTCCAGTCCCGAGTTCAAAAAGTCCGGATAGTGGTGGCCGGGAGTAAGGACCTGCATGCCGGCGGCACCCTGACTGACCTGGACATTCTGCAGGCCGCGGCTGATCCGCCGCGCCGGCCGAAAGACCGGAAGAGGGTTACTCGACAAGTCGCCATGCGGGTTTTCGAAGTAGTACACGCCGTTGTAGGGCTTGTCGGGACAATTCACGACCAGGTCCAGTTGTCCGTCTCCGTTGAAGTCCAGAGGCAAGGGCCATGCCCAGAGCCCCACGCCCAGGTCGACCGTCAATCCTGGATGGTTGTATTTCAAACGTTGCAGTCGGCCCTCGCCCTCCTCACCCTGGACAGATTCGCCGTTCCCGAGGCAGAGCGCGAACATCATCATCGCTGCCACCACCTGTCTCGCTTGAATGATCGTTTTCCATGGATGGCTGGTCGTCTGCTGGTACATAACTTTCTCTTTCCGAGGCGAAGCGAGAGGAGGATTGGATCGGAAGTTTACCCAAGGGTTTGGCGAAGGCCGAGCTACGTGGGAAGGCAGATTCCGTACGAAGTCTCACGTCACAGTTTCTCACGTAACCGGGGCCCACGTAACGGGGCTCACGTAACGGGGCTCACGTAACGGGGCTCACGTAACGGGGCTCACGTCACCGCCCCTTATGTAACCGCCCCTTATGTAACCGGCCCTTGTGTCACGGATGTCGAGACGTCCATCACTTGCGTTCTCCACTGGCCGTCGGACGAAAGTTCCAGCACGCGATAGCGAGGTGGACTGGCATCGATTTCCAACGTCTCTGTTCTCGGGCGAAATGGAGGGCCGACCGCGGGAGTGGTCATCAGCGTGGCGCTGCCGAATCGGCCACTCACTTCCTGATGGACGTGCCCGCAGAGGACCAGTTGGACCTGAGGATGGCGGAGGAGAATGGAGAGAAATGGCTCGGAATCTTGCAGTCGCAGCCGGTCCAGCCACGGACTCGCCACTTCGATGGCCGGGTGGTGCACGAACAGAAGTGCTGGTGCCTTGCGGTTTTGCCCGAGTTTCTGATCCAACCAGGCCAATTGGTCATTCAGCAGACTCCCGGATACTTCTCCGGGCAGGTGCGAGTCCAGTCCAATCAGCTGCCAATCACCCACGGTCTCAAAAAAAGTGACTCGATCTCCCGTGGCCTGACAGGCACCAGGAAACGTCTCCAGCAAGGACTCTCGATGATCATGATTCCCGGGAATGATGCGGAGGCGATCCATCCACGGCTCCAGCACGTCTCGAATCGCTTGATAGGTCGAGGGCTGTTCGTCATGTGCCGTGTCACCCGTGACGACCAACCGATCGGCTTGAGGAAACCGCCGGGAAATATCGTGGATGGCGGCCTGAAATCGAGGCCACGTCCGAATCCCCCGCAATTCCGTTTCCGGATCCGTGAACAGATGGCAATC
>JBJHCD010000628.1:0-1040 GCA_050485845.1 Pirellulaceae bacterium
GACAGCCCCATCCCCGCATCTTCGATTCGTAGTACGCGACGAACTGGTCCTGCTCGATCGCGAGTCTCGCTTCCCGCATGATCCGCTGGTAATAGCAGAGATTGTGCGAGGTCAGCAGGATCGGCCCGAGCATCTCGCCGGCCTGAAACAAGTGTCGCAGGTAAGCTCGGCTTAGTCCACTTGCCGCCGACGGCGTGTCGGGATCGAGTGGCCGGGGATCGTCGCGATGCTGGAGATTGCGCAGTCGGACCGGACCCTGGTCGGTGAAAGCCAAGCCGTTTCGCCCGTTCCGCGTCGGCATCACGCAGTCGAACATGTCGACCCCCCGCAGGATTCCCGAGAGAATATCCTGCGGCCTTCCAACCCCCATCAGATAACGGGGCTGAGATTGCGGAAGCACCGGGCAAGTCACATCGAGGATCCGGTACATCTCCGCCGGCGTCTCCCCGACGCTCAGCCCCCCAATGGCATACCCTTCAAAGCCGATCTGGACCAGTTCCGCGGCACATCGTCGCCGCAGTTCCGGTTCCAAGCCCCCTTGAACGATGGCGAACTGAGCTTGTTGGGATGACCGCTTCGCCTCTCGGCAGCGAACCGCCCAACGAATCGACCGATCGCAAGCTTCCTCGACCAGATGAGGAGGGGAGGGGAGAGCAACCACGTGATCCAGCACCATGGCCACGTCGCTCCCCAGAGCTTCCTGGATCTCCACCGCCCGCTCCGGGGAAAGTTCCCATCGCCGGCCATCAATGTGCGAACGGAATTCGGCCTGCTGCTCGGTCACCCGCGTCTGCTGGCCCAGGCTGAAGATCTGGAAGCCGCCACTGTCGGTCAGGATCGCGCCATCCCAGTCCATGAACGCATGGAGGCCCCCGATCCGCCGTACAATGTCCTCGCCCGGCCGAAGGGCGAGATGGTAGGTGTTTCCGAGCAGCATCCGCGTGCCGGTCGCTCGGACCATGTCCGCCGTCAGCCCCTTGATCGTTCCTTGAGTGGCAACGGGCATGAAGACCGGGAGGTCGATATCGCCGCGAGCGGTA
>JBJHCD010000628.1:1050-4296 GCA_050485845.1 Pirellulaceae bacterium
AGCGGTATGCAGAACCGATCGCCGAGCGGCACTGCCGACGTCTTGGTGCAGGACTTCCAACCGAAAGCGGTCCGGAAGGTGCCCCGATAGCTCAGTCACCTCGGAGTTTGAGCCCATACTGAGTCAGTTTCTCGCGGACCTCGTTCAGACTGGTCACGCCGAAGTTCTTGCACTCGAGCAAATCGTCACCTGTCTTCCGGAGCAGCTCGCCAATCGTGTTCAGGCCCAGTCGAGCCATGCACTTGCGAGCCCGCACCGACAGGTTCAAGTCGCCAATGCTCCGCTCGAGAAACGCCTGCTCGTCCGGCGACATATCCGAGGTGTCGACGACCGGTTCGGGTTCCCCCTTCTCATGCGAGAACTGGCCCAACTGGAGGCCCCGTTGCTGGAGCATCTCGCGGATTTCCACCAGCGAGGTCTCCCCGAAGTTTTTGCTGGCCAGCAGTTCCTGCTCGGTGGTCCGAGTCAAATCGCCGAGCGTTCGGACTCCCATTTTTTGGAGGCAGTTCCGGCTGCGGACCGAGAGTTCGAAATCGCTGACCGGCACGTTCAGCACCTGGGCCATGCGATCGCGCCCCCTCTGGGCTTCTTCATCGACGTACATGTCGCGGGAAGCCGAGGCATCCTTGAAGAACAGGCGGGCTCGAGCATGATCGGGATAGACGTCCAGAATCCGCTGAAAACATTGCTTGGCCAAGTCGTACTGCTGACGATCCTCGTACAGGATCCCCAAGTTCAGCAGCGAGCCGACATGAGCGGGAAAGCTGCTGGTGGCTCGCTTGTACAGCTGAATGGCCTCCTGGTCGTTCCCTCGGCGATCGTTTTCCAGTGCCAAGCCGAAAAGGGCCCCCGCATGGTTCTCGTTCGTCTGCACCGCCCGCTCGTAGAGGGCAATCACTTCCTGCGGGTTGCCGCCGATGGCCGCGATGGTGGAGGCCCGCTGATAGAGGTACTCGGCCGTCTGCTCAATCGGGCCGAATAGATTATCGAGGACCGTCAGGGCTTGAGCTGCTTGCCCTTCATACCGCCAGGTCTCGGAAATCGACAACGCGCACTGGTCGCCGTCATATCCCGCCGTGGCCGACTTTTCGTAGTGTTCACGAGCTTCCGCGTACCGCTGAAGCGTAAACAGGCACTTTCCCAGATAGTAGTGAGCCAGGGCTCCACCGTCGGCCTTCTGGAGCGTCTGCACGGCCTGCTGGGTTTTTCCGAGCAGGTAGTAGCAGACGCCTAGCCGCACCTCGGTGGCGGGGCTGCGGTCCTCGCGCACTTCCAATTCAGCCACCGCGTCGCGGAGAAGACTGAACTGAGCGTGATCCTCGCTGACCGCCTGGGAGATCTGCTTGATCTCCTGGGGACCGAACGACGCGTTGGACAGAACGACTTCTTTCAGGTCGAATTCCAAAGCCTGCGTCATAAGCTGGACACTCCCTCTGGCACACTCAAAGGTGGGGATGGATGCGGATGTTGTAGGAACGGTGACGGACGGGTGGGGGGTCACAAACCCGTTGCCACTCGGCGGTCACGGCGAGAGCCAGCGGCGGGAGTCGAACCCGCAACCCCCGCATTACGAATGCGGTGCTCTGCCAATTGAAGCTACGCTGGCTGAAAAAAAGACGCGGGAGAAAGAGACATCTAGCGGCTGGTCCCCTCCCCAAGTCCCATTTGCCTCCCTAAGTTAGCACGTAACGGCCTGTTCGGCAAAGGGCCCCGTTGACCGGCACGTCCAAGCGCCCGACCACCGGCACGTCCAGGTTACTGTCGGCTCCACCGGTTTGATCGGCAACAGGGGGGCTTTTCACCTCTGCTCCGGGAGCCATTGCCCCCCAGGCGCAGCTTGACAATTTAGGCGAATGGTCCAACCTTGACAAGGGTGATGGAAGTCGTTTTCTCCAGCGGAGTTCGAAGCGAGTTTGCAAGAAGCACGGCAGGTTCTTATCTCTCGAAACCCCCAAGCGGGGGCCCGTGACAATCAGCCGGTCGTGGCCGAGCTGATCGGGGCCCTGCAGCGCGAGGGGTTGGAGGCAACCGAGTTCACCTCGTTGGACGAATTGCGGCAGTCCGAGGAGCGTTGTCGGCGGGAGAATACTCTCCGGTGCGTGGTTGCCGCCGGTGGCGACGGCACGGTCGCCCTGCTGGCCAACCTGCTCCCCCCCGAGACGCCCCTGGCCATTCTGCCGCTCGGCACGGAAAATCTGCTGGCCAAGTTCCTTGAAATCAAACAACCCGTGTCTCCTCGTCAGGTCGCCGATTGGATTGTTCAAGGGACCATGATCCGGCTGGACGCCGGGCAGGCCAATCAGCGTCTGTTCCTGATCATGGTCGGGTGTGGCTTCGATGCCGAGGTGGTCCGCCGACTCCACTCGCAGCGAACCGGACATATTCACCATGCCTCCTACGCTCGACCCATCTGGGAGGCGATCCGCAGTTACCGCTATCCCAAGTTGCGAATCGTTCCGATTTCCTCGAGTGACGAGGGTACTTCGAGCGACTCCGCATTGTCGGGGCTGTCCGAGATGCCGGCGGCCCGGTGGGTTTTTGTGGTCAATCTTCCTCGCTATGCCGGGGGCCTGCAGTTCGCCCCGCAGGCCGTGGGGACGGACGGCCTGTTGGATGTCTGCACCTTCCGTCGCGGGTCGCTCTGGCACGGCCTGCGTTACTTGTTGGGCGTGGCGACCGGAAGGCATCGTCACTGGCCCGACTACCAGCACGTGCAGGTTCCCGCCTTGCGGATTGAGTGTGACGAGCCGATTCCGTACCAATGTGACGGAGATCCGGGAGGGCTGTTACCGGTGACGATCCGAGTCCTGCCGCGACGCCTGAGAATGATTGCGAATCCCGCCTGGGGGACGAGTGCCGAGTGGGCGCCGGAATTTCTGCCTCCTCCCCGCAACCAAACTTCCACAACCATCTCGGAACGAGACGACTCGTGAATCAACACCCATCCGCCGGAGATTCATCTCCCCAGCCACCGCCGGTCTCGCCGGGAACAACCTCTTCCCACTCGGACCTTCCCCCCCCTCCGTCCGATGGCAGTCGCTCGAATCGGACCGTGACCGTGGGGCCCTACCGAGTTGGTCCGGGAGAACCGCTGCTCCTGATTGCCGGTCCGTGCGTGCTCGAGTCGCTTGACTTGTCACTGCGAATTGCCGAGCGACTCAAGGAGATCGCCTCCTCCTCGGGAGTTTCGCTGGTTTTCAAGGCCTCGTTCGACAAGGCGAACCGCACCAGCCTCCACTCCAGTCG
>JBJHCD010000629.1:0-4291 GCA_050485845.1 Pirellulaceae bacterium
ATCCGAGTTCTTCTGGATTCGCTGGCTCGGGATGGCTCGTCCCCAGCCACCGGAAGGCGCGGGGACGCTGGCGACGTTGAGTTGGATTTTGTTCCGCGAACTCCCGGGAATCGTGCTGGTGATCGGCTATTTGGCGGTGACACCCGCCGCCTTTGCGATCTTCTCGCGGTTCTTCCGCAACCTGTATCTGCACATGGGATTTCTACGCTACATGGTGCTGACCAACTTGCTGTTGTTCATGTTGATGTTGCCGATCAAGATGGTCTGTCGATGGAGTTTTAATTTGAAATACTTCATTGCCATTCCCGAGTACTTGTTGAACTTCTAGCCGTTACGGCTCGACCACATACCAGAGCCACGGAGAACGGGTTCATGCCTGCCACGGAAAAAACCTGGCGTAGTCAAACGCTGCTACACGCAATTTTCGCCGCCACCGGACTGCTGCTGTTGTTCGCCACCTTATGGATGTTCGCCAAGGACCATGATCGTCCTTGGAAGAACTACCAGAAGAAAGCTCGGTCCATTGACGTGCAAATGACCGACTGGCGGAAATTGCAGTATGAGACCGAGGACTTTGAGGCCGAGAAGCGGCTGCTGGAAGCGAGCCTGAGCGAAGTACGGGCTGCCGGCCTCCCCTCGGAGGGACTCGAAAAGTTCCGCCAGGAAGTCAACGCCGACCGATCCCGTCGAGGTCTGGAGAATGCTTCCTTCACGGCGCTGGATCGAGCGGCCGAGCAATTGGAAGAGGTCAGCCAGGCCGCTCGGCAGGCCCGGCAGGAGTACGACGAACTGCAGGCCGACTACGAGCGGCTTCGTGAGCGGGTCGAGGAAGCTCGCCAGACCCTGCAAGGGCTGGGCGACGATGCCGAGAACCGCGAGCAGCAAGAGGCCGAGTTGGTGGCGTTGGAGGAAGAGTTGGAGGAATTGGGCCCTGAATTGAACCAAGCCCAACAGCGGAAGGTCTCCGCGGAATCCGCCGTCGCTCGCCCACGTTCCGAGGTGCTGAGGCGATTGGACGTCGAGTTGCGATCGGCCCGGCATCGCGAGGACCGACTCTCCCAACAAAGAAAATTCAAGTCGGCGGATTTGGATGCCAAGCGAGCCACGCTCGGACTGGCCGTCCGGGATGGTCTTCCCCAAGCCAGCCAGGATCAGATCCAACAGGAGATCAACATCCTGGTCGCGGATCTGAATACGCTTACCTCTCGTTTTCAAGCCGCCTCGCAACATCGCACCACGCTCCAAAGCATCATTAGCGACATGACGGAGCCGGAAACCGAATTGGAACGGCGACTGCAAGAGCACTTGGCGGATCGCGAGCGATTGGTCGAGGCGAGAGCCCAACGGCGGGCAACTTTCTTCGATAGCTATGGGCTTCCCGGCAAACGCTGGTTGGAGCTTCCAATTCTCGACGCCTTCAACTCCCCGTTGCAAATCGACAACCTCTGGAGCGATGGACTCGACCAGGACTATAACTTCAGTCGAGTACGCCGATTCGACCGCTGCACGACCTGCCATCAAAACATGGACAAGACCCTCCCAGGCTCGGCCGTTGATCCGGCGTTCGTGCACGAGGAGCGGATTGAGTTTACCTTGCCCACTCGGTCCACCGAAGACGAGCTGGGCGGCGGTGGAAGTGGAACCGTGGCCGACGTCGATTCGATCCAGGAATTCTTCGGTCTGAAACTTGCCGACGCGGGATTGGTGAATTTCGCCGACGTCACGGTCTCCTTCGTGGCTCCCTACTCCCTGGCCGCCCAGGCTCGGATGCGAAATCCTCATTCGTCCAAGGTTGACGCCGAGGATCTGCGAGTCGCTCTGCTCAAGCCCGATCCGCTGATCGACACTTCCATCGAACCCGGCTTGATGGTCGGAGACGTGATTGAAGCGGTCGATGGGGACCGAGTTCCCAGCGCCGCGCGCCTCGAGTTCCGACTGCTCGAAGCCGCTCGTCGAGGTCGTCCGATCACGGTGCGAGTCCGTCGAGGTCTCCCCCATCCCTACGTAAGCCATCCTCGCCTGGACCTGTTCGTCGGGTCACTCAGCCCGCATGACGTGTCAACGTTCGCCTGCACCATCTGCCACGACGGCCAGGGTAGCGCGACCGAGTTCAAATGGGCCTCCCATACTCCCGATTCTCCTCGGCAACGTCGGGAGTGGTCGAAGGAACATGGATGGTTCGACAACCATCACTGGATCTATCCGATGCACTCCAAGCGGTTCCTGGAAAGCAGCTGCTTGAAGTGCCATCACAATGTAACGGAACTGGAGCCGAGCGAACGATTCCCCGATCCCCCCGCGCCGAAGTTGATGCACGGGTATCAGTTGCTGGTCAAGTACGGTTGCTATGGCTGTCACGAAGTGAATGGACATAGTGGCGACGATCGAGTTGGTCCTGACTTAAGGCTGGAACCCAACTACTTCGCGGCGGCCCAAGCACTGAAATTTGAGCACTCGATCGAGCAGCTGAGCAAGGACGAGAAGGCGTTGGTGGAACAGCTCATTCGTCATCCCGATCGAAACGACACGCGACGGCAATTGTCGAAATTGATTGAAGAAGATGAACTGGGTGAAGAAAGACGACTCTCCGAGTACGTTCACCGGGAATTGGCTCCACTCTTCAAGGATGCGGAGAATCCGGGAACGCTCCGAAAGTCGGGTCCCAGTCTCCGATTCGTGCGAGAAAAATTGGACCCGGAATTCCTCTACGACTGGATCCGGGAGCCAAGGCATTTCCGGCCCGACACTCGAATGCCCCAGTTCTTCGGATTGTGGGATCACTTGAGTGGTGAGAGCCTGGAGATTGCCAAGCAATATGAGCCGATTGAGATCCTCGGAACGGTTCACTTCCTGAACGAACGTAGCCAACCGTTCGAGTTCCTGGAAAAGCCCGAGGGGATTTCGGAATCGACGCCGGAAGAGAAGCTGGAGCGAGGTCGCATCGCCTTCCAAGAGAGAGGATGTTTGGCCTGCCATAGCCACGATCAATTCTCGGAAATGGAAAGCTTCCGATCCAAGGATGAAATCGTGCAAGGCCCCGACCTTTCCGGTCTGGTCGCCAAGTTCGACGCTGACCGCAATCCGAAGGGGCGTCAGTGGCTCTACAGCTGGATCAAGCAGCCGGAACTGTATCACGTCCGGACGGTCATGCCGGACTTGTACCTCGACCCGGCCAACGAGTTGGACGAGGCGGGGAATGTCGTCGCGGTTCACGATCCGGTGGATGACATCGTCGAATTCCTGCTCAGCGGTTCGGAAAGCGATTGGACTCCGGCCGAAGGGACACTCGCTTCGCTCCCCGATGATCGAGTGGAGATGCTGGATCAGTTGACGCTCGAGCACCTGCGGGACGCGTTCTTCATGCAGGCGGCCGACCGCTATCTGAAATTTGGAATTCCCGACGACTTGGCCGACAGCCTGAAGGGGGCCGAGAAGGAGCTGCTTGTTCCGCGAGAACAATTCGAAGCTCAAGAGCCCCTGACGAATGAACAGAAGCTGCTTTATGTCGGTCGGAAATCGATTGCCAAGTATGGTTGCTACGGCTGCCATGACATTCCCGGTTTCGAGGATGCCAAGCCGATCGGGACGGGACTGGCCGATTGGGGCCGCAAGGAACCGGAGAAACTGGCCTTCGAACATATCGCCCAGTATCTGGAGCATGGCCATGGCCATGGTCACGGTCACGGTCACGGAAGTGCGAGCCACGGGTCGCACGAGGATGAGATGCCCGAGTTTTTCCGGGAGCAGTTGGACCACGGAAACCGGATTGGGTTCATCTTCCAGAAACTTCGGGAACCTCGCAGTTACGACTATCACGTAACGGAAAACAAGAAGTACAACGAACGACTCCTCATGCCGAAGTTCCCGTTCAGCACCGAGGAACGGGAGGCGGTGATTACGTTCGTCCTGGGCTTGGTGGCCGATCCACCGAACAAGAAGTACATCTATCAGCCGTCCCCCCGCCAAAAGGCGATCCAGGAAGGGAGGCAGGTGATCGAGAAGTACAACTGCGGTGGCTGTCACATCATGGACGCGGAGCAGTGGGAAATTGCCTACTCCCCCGGTGCTTTCGGCCCGCAACAGACGAATCCGACATTCCCGTTCGTGGAACACCGAGTTGCCACGCAGGAATTGAGGACGCAGGCGACCCCGGATCGAAGCAGTCGCCTCACGTCACTGCTGGAGGGACTCCCGCTGATCGGCGACGCGGACGGAAAACCGATTGTCAATGATGACATTGGGGAACCCCTTTACGAAGACGAACAGTATGATCCTCGCGACGTGGAGTACG
>JBJHCD010000630.1:0-4289 GCA_050485845.1 Pirellulaceae bacterium
GGAAGGAGCGATTAATGGCCGAGGGATCCAGGTCATCGCGACCATGAATCGCCGCCAGGACCAGCGCGGCATCCTCAACCGAACGTGTGATCGGACCGATCTTGTCCATGGTCCAGGCTAATGGCATGCAGCCATGCCGGCTTACTCGGCCGAATGTCGGCCGGAGGCCGGTCGCCCCGCAGCGGCGACTCGGAGAAACGATGCTCCCCATGGTTTCGCTTCCCAACGAGAAACCGACCAGTCCGGCCGCCGTGGCGGCCGCGGAACCGGCCGAGGAGCCGCTCGACCCCTCTTGGAGGTTCCAGGGGTTTTTTGTGATCCCGCCGAACCAGTTGTCTCCCCAGGCCAAGGCTCCCAGGGAGAGTTTGGCAACCAACACGGCTCCCGCGTCATCCAATCGCTGAGCGACCGTGGCCTTCACGTCCAATGTCTGATCCCGATACGGCTCCGCACCCCAAGTCGTGGGAAACCCTGGATAGGCAATCAGATCCTTGGCCCCCCAGGGGATTCCATGCAGCGGGCCTCGATATCGTCCAGCCGCCAACTCCCGGTCCGCCCGCTCGGCCTGGCGCATCGCCAACTCGTCAGTCAACGTGACCACGCATTCCAGTTGCGAGTCGTAGGCTTGAAGTCGATCCAAGTAACAATGCGTCAGCTCGACGGAACTTATTTGCCGAGCCCTCAGGAGTGCCGATAATTCCGTCACCGGCAGGAAGGCGAGGTCGGTATCTTGGGGCGGACGCCCCGCCTGGGCCGCGTGGCGAGGCTGGACCGCACGAGGCATCTGGTCCAGCGAGCATTCGTGAATGCCGTCGGGATAAAACGTCCACGCGGGGGCGTGAGTGTAGTCCAGAGGAATCGCTCGCAGACGGTCGAACGAAGCGGTCAAGTTGATCATGGACCGAGCTGTCTGTTCCCGCTGTTCGTCCGTCAGTTCAATCCCCGCAATCCATTCCGCCTGGCGAATCATTTCCGGGGTGACCGACGGCGCCGCGGCCACCTGAGCGGCCAAGGCTCGCTGAAAAATGGCCGTGCCAACTCCGACGCCCGCCAGCGCTCGCAGGACCGTCCGCCGATCCGGACCGACTGGAGGTGGATTGGAAGGGGGCGAGGCCATGATACGAATCTCCCAAGACTTACGGGTGGGGCTGAACGAACCAGCGCCTACTTTAGCGGGCGCAATCCGGACTGCAACCGGAGCCGGTTGACTTGTTGCCATGCCGGCGGGTGCCGGCGGAGCAGACGGGCGAGCTGCGATGCCGTGACGCCGAGGACCCCCGCGGCCCTCGTCAGCTCCCCATCGTAATCATGGACCGTGTCGAGGGCTTCGGCCAGCAGCGGCGGAAAATCGTCATGTTCCACGTTGACTCGAAGCCGCTCTCCCACCACCCGCCCTCGCCAGCGCTGACTCGCCGTCCGCTCGGGAACATGTGGAAGCCGGAACTCGAGTGCCAAACGAAGCCGGAGGCGGTACAAGGCGACCCGTTGATTCTCGGCCTGACTCCGGCGTTCACTCGCCTCGGCTCGAACCTGCAGCGGCCGGAACGTGAGCACCACGGCGGTTTCCACCTTGTTGCGATGCTGGCCTCCGGGGCCGGAACGGCGAGTTCGTTGCACGTCACAATTCGCCAACAAGGTCGAATCGTCCCAACCGGCGGGATGCGTGGCTGGCGAGAAGGAAATGGGATTCATCCGTCCATCAGATCGGAACTGTCTGAGCTTTTCCGTTGTCGCGCGGACCGAGCCCAAGCAAGAAGGGAACCGCTTTCTTGGCCCAGGCAGTCGCGTCGGGATAGGCGGCCGCACTGCGTCCGAGACAGCTTTCCAACATCTCCGTGTGAATGATCCCGGGGTTCAAGGGGACAGCGGCCAATCCTCGAGGAAGTTCGCTGGCCAGGGCCCGGGAAAGCCCCTCGATCGCCCATTTCGTCGCGCAGTAAGGAGCAACCTCCGGCGAAGTGTCACGCCCCCAACCCGAACTGAAATTGACCACGACTCCCTGGCCCCGCTCGATCATGGCCGGGAGAAAATGCCGGATTACATAGTAGGTTCCCTTCACGTTGACGTCGAACAACCGCGAGAACTCAGCAGGCGGAACTTGCCAGAGCGTTGCGTTGGCGTTGATCAGTGCCGCGTTGTTCAAGAGCAGGTCGGGAGGTCCGAACTCCGCCAGGATCCGGTCGGCCCAAGAGGCGACCGATTTTTCGTCGCTGACGTCGACCGCCTCCACGTGCAACCCCGGCTTGCCATCCCCCTGCAGCTCGGCCGCCCGCTCCGGCGATCGACAGCAGCCGGCCACGGAATGCCCCAACTGCGTGAACTGCTCCATCAAGGCCCGCCCCAGCCCTCGACTGACCCCCGTGATGACAATCTGCTTCTTATCCGACATAGGGTGATTTCCCAATGAGTGTTCTCGTGTTTTCTCGAGTGTTCCCAAGTGTTCTCGTGTGTTCTCGAGTTTTCCCGAATGTTCGGGATGGAAGTGTTCCCGAGTATTCGGGATGGAACGGCGAGGAACTCCACGCCACTCGACTCCAGCCTACTCGCTCTGCTCGGTGGACTCCAGCGCCCCAATTCGTTGCTGGAATCCCGGCAGTCTCCGATCACTCGGTTCGGCCGAGCCGGACGGGAACGCGAAGTTCCTGGTTCTCACGCAGAATTCCCAACACGACTTCATCGCCGGGGCGGCGGCTTTCAATAATGGTGAGGAAGTCATCAACCGACTTGATCGGCTTGCCGTCGACCGAGGTGATAACATCGGCGTAATCGCGATCAACTCGGCTCTCTTCATAGACAAAGGGCCCTCGTCGAGTTTGGCGGCGGACGACTCGGAATCCTCGTAATCCGGCCCGTTCGGCCGGGCCTCCCGGCGTCACGGAGACCACGACCAATCCTTGGGGGGTACGAAGTACCGAGGCAATGCCGACATCGGGCCGAATGACTCGTCCCGTCTCGATCAATTGCGGGACGACTCGAGCGATCGTGCTGGAGGGAATCGCGAAGCCGACTCCCGTATTTTCTCCCGTCGAACTGGCAATCGCCGTGTTCATCCCGATCAAGCGCGCATGGCTGTTGAGCAGCGGGCCTCCCGAGTTGCCTTGATTCAAGGCGGCATCGATTTGGATGATCGACTGCATGCTCCGCTTCTGCCGGGACGGCAGCGTGCGGTTCAGGCTGGAGATGATGCCGACGGTCATGGTCCGTTCCAACCCAAACGGATTGCCGATGGCGAAGACGCGCTGGCCGACCCGCAGTTGACTCGACTCTCCCAGGGAGATCGGCTTGAGCAGTTCGGCCGGTGCGTCGATGCGGAGCACGGCGATGTCGTTAACCGGATCCTGTCCGACCAACCCCGCTTCATAGTCACTTCCATCGAACAGGGTGACACGAATATTCCGTGCTCCCTCGATGACATGGTAGTTCGTGAGAATGTGGCCATTTCGGTCCAGAATGGACCCCGACCCCGAGCCTTCGCGGGGAGTCTCGAAAAACAACTCCTGAACCACGGTGCGGGTGGTGATATGCACGACGCTCCGATTGGCGTGCTCATAGACGGAGATATTGATCCGTTCCTCGGGAGTGAATTCCTGGTCGGAGCTGAGCAGGGGGAGAGGTTCGGCCACTCCCTCGGGCGTCGTCGCGGTGACTCGAGGTGCCCCGGCGGGAGGGCGTTCTTGAGCCGCCAAGTCGTAGGTTCGATCACCCGAGAGCCAAGCGACGGCCGCAACCGCCCCCAGGAGTGCCGAGACGAGGGAAAGTGCCAAATAGGGTGTGAAGTGAGGGTAACGCATGGGATTTCGTGTGGGGTTTCCTGAGGGGGAAAGTCGAAACATGCATCCGGGGTTGCCCCCGCCTGGGTTGATCCGCCTGGGTTGATCCGCCTGTTGTCTTCTCGCCCGAGTTTACCTGGGGACCCGGAATCCACCCAGAGGAAAATGAGCAGCCGGACTGTTTGGCATAACGCGTTTCATCCTTGCAACCCTCCCGGCTGGAGTCATCACCACGGAACGGACAGGTTGCCCCTAAATCCTCCAGCTTTCCCAGTCAGGATCGATTACTTCACGCCAAGAGTGAATTCGCTCCGATACGCTTGGAACATAGGAATACTGCGAGTAGTTCGACACCACCCGCGGACGCACATCCGGTCCCTTCCCACATGGACCGTTCGCCCTCCCGCGTTGCCCCGTTTCGCTCCCGCCGCCCCATCAGCGACACACATGCCTGTTCGGTTGGTGCCGGCCATTTGCAGCCCACCCCCACACGCAACCACCCCGTGGCAAGCCCAGGGT
>JBJHCD010000631.1:0-4284 GCA_050485845.1 Pirellulaceae bacterium
GTGCTCTGTTGCACTCTGTTGCTGGGTGTCGGTATCCGTCCATGGTCGTCACGGGGTGGCGTTATTCCTGGGGAGTTCAGATGAACGTGTCTTGTTCGCGCGGCGTCCTCGTTTGTCTTCCGATCTGGCTCGGTCTGATGCTGCTGGCGTGGCCGGGGAGCCTTTGGGCCTCCGAAGAAGCGAAGTTTCAGGTCGGCGTCAGCCAACGCGACATTACTCCTCAAGCTCCAACTCCCATGTGGGGCTATGGGGCTCGCCACGATGCCCTATCCCAGGGGACTCTCGACCCGCTGTACGCCAAGGCTTTGGTGCTGCGGGTCGGGGACGAAAAGCTGGCAATCGTCGGCACGGACTTGGGGCGCGGCCCTACCACCGCCATGATGTCCACGATACGGGACGGGGTTCGGCGGGAGGCTGGAATCGAACATGTCCTGATCTGCGGTAGCCATTCGCACCATGGACCGGTGATTGAACTGACCGATCAGGAAGGGATGGGGCGAGGCAAGTTCGATGATGCCGTGAACTACACCGAGCAACTGACGCAGTGGCTGATCGAGGTCATTCTCGAGGCGGACCGAATGACCCGGCCCGCTCGAATGGGAACGGCCTCGCGAGAACTTGATTTCAACCGCAACCGGCATTCCAAGCGGGAACCCAAGGCTCGGGATCCTCTCCTCTGGGTCGTCCGCTTTGACGACCTCGAAGGAAAACCGATTGCCTTGCTGGTGAATTTCGCGGCTCATCCGGTGATGACCGATGCCTCGCTACTGAAGTTCTCCGCCGACTATCCGGGATTTCTTCAGGAAGCGGTCGAGCAACAGCTTGGCGCTCCGTGCCTCTTCATCCAAGGGGCGTCAGGGGATCTCAGTCCCAATCCCGGGAGCGACCGCCGGGGCCCAAAAGCTTTCGGCCAGGCCCTGGCTGGTCAGGCACTGGAACTTTCCTCGGAGCTGACAACCGAAATCCCTCGCACTCCATCCCTTCAAGTGACCACGGACCAGTTCCAGTTCTCCTCCCGTGTCGACTTCAATAACCGCCTGATTACGATGGCGTATGGTCAGGCTTTTTTTCCCGAACTGATTCGGAACTACACGGCCGAGTTCGCCGACGGAATTCAACCGGAACTAAGCACGGTCGTGCTCCACGACAATCTGGCGATCGTGGCCGGTTCGGGTGAATTTTTCGCCAGCCATGCCACTCGACTTCGCGAGCGGTCCTACATCGACCACACACTTTTTTTCGGCTACTGCAATGGGCACCATCTCTACTTTCCGACAATCGAAGCTGCTTCGGAAGGGGGTTATGGAGCGGACGCGATGGTATCGCCGGTCGAGTTGGGGGCGGGAGAGCGGATGATGAATCAGGCGCTCATGAATATTTATGTTTCACTCGGCCGACTTGACCCTCCCTCCTCCTCTCCGTCGGCTCAACCCCCAGCAATCGGCTCGACACCTACCCCCGGACGCTCGATACAATCTCATCCGACGAATACCGAAATCGTGGAGCTGAATGAGGGAGAGGTCAGTCGCACGTTCTCCATCGTGGCGGTCGATCCGGAAACGGGGATTTGCGGCGCGGCGGTGGCCAGCAAGTATCCGGCGGTCGGCAAAGTTGTTCCGTATGTCCGCGCTGGGGTCGGTGCATTTTGTACTCAACATTGGCATCATCCCCCTTGGGGCGAGCAGGCCCTGGATTTATTGGAGCAGGGGCGGGGTCCGGAAGAAGTCTTGGGGATTCTGCTGAAGGAGGATCCGCGGAGAGACAAGCGTCAATTGGCCATCATTGACATGCAGGGACGAGCGGCGAACCGGAACCCGGCGGACGCCGACCCTTCGGGAGTTTATTGGGGGGCGATGAGTGGCAAGTACTATTCCTGTCAGGGGAATACCCTCGTGGGACGCGAGGTGATTGAGGCCATGGGCCGGGCCTACGAGGAGACGGAGGGAAGCCTGGCCGATCGTCTCATGGCGGCACTCGTCGCCGGAGATCGCGAGGGGGGGGATCATCGCGGGAGACTGGCCGCCGGAATCCGAGTTGCCAAACAAGGAGTGGCAGGAATCTGGTTGGAGCTTCAGGTGGAAGAAAGCGACGACGCAGTGCTGGACCTGCTGCGGAAATACGAAGAGGTGCAACATGACGCCAAGGGAACATGGTCGGCGCGACCGCGGTCCGAATGAGTCGGGTGGAAGCTGTCACCGGTTCTGAAGTAAGCTGAGGGGAAGACCGGTTCCGAATGGGAAACCCAAATGGGAAGCCCAAATGGGAAGCCCAAATGGGAAACAAAGAATCGATTTTTTGGAAGCTCGAGTCTCCGGCACGACCTAATTTCTTCATTATCTCCAAGCGGATCGAAACGAATGAGTAAAGCTGACGCCTCCTATTGGGTAGGATTCGACTTGGGTGGCACCAAGATGCTGGCGGCCGTCTTCGATGCGAAATTTCGCGTGGTCGCACGGAAACGGAAGAAGACCAAGGGACACGAAGGGGCCGAGTCGGGGGTGGGGCGAATTGCCCAGACAATTCGCCAGGTCCTCGCGGAATCGGAAATTTCGCCCTCGCAACTGGCGGGAATCGGCGTCGGGTGTCCGGGCCCCGTTGACCTCGAGAAAGGGGTGATTCACGAGGCGGTGAACTTGGGGTGGCGCGATGTCCCCGTGCGAAAGATCCTCCGCGATGAATTCGGCTGTCCCGTGGCCATTGCCAATGATGTCGACGTCGGAGTTTATGGCGAAAATCGTTTCGGGGCAGCTCAGGGAGCCCGCACCGTGATCGGCGTTTTCCCGGGAACGGGGATCGGCGGCGGGTGCGTTTACGATGGAAAAATCCTGGCCGGAGGGGCGGTATCCTGCATGGAGATCGGCCACATGCGGGTGACCAATCAAGGACGACTCTGCGGATGCGGACGGCGAGGTTGTCTGGAGACGGAGGCGAGTCGTCTGGCTATTTCGGCCGAGGTGGCCAAGGCCGCCTATCGAGGTCAGGCACCTCAAATCATGAAGCTGGCCGGAACCAACTTGACTGATATCCGTAGCGGCGTGCTGGCAGACGCGATCAAGGGGGGAGATAAAATCGTGGAGCAGATTGTTCGCGAAGCGGCCGAACGAATCGGCGACGCCGTCGCTTCGCTCGTCCATCTCGTGGCTCCCGACGTCGTCCTGTTGGGGGGCGGTTTGGTGGAGGCACTCCCCGATCTCTACGTGAAGACCGTCAGCGAACGGGCTCGACAAGAGGTCATGCCCACGTATGCCAAGACGTTCCGAGTCGTCTCGGCGAAGCTGGGAGATGACGCGGCCGTAATGGGAGCGGCCGCTTGGGTGGAACGACTCTCGCGTCCCGACGAGACGAAGGAAGCGAGGTGACAAGTCGATGCCCTCCTCTCCGCTTCCCACCGTCAATCCCCAATCGCAGCCTGCCGCGGTCATCGATATCGGAACGACCTCGATTCGAATGGCCATCGCGGATATCGACAGCTTGGGAGGAGTCAAGAAGCTGGACGCTCTCTCGCAAGCAGTCAGCCTGGGCCGAGATACGTTTACTCAGGGAGCCATCACCAGGTCGACGATCGAAGAGTGCGTTCGGGTCCTGAGCAGCTACCGGCAAATCCTGAATGAGTACCAGATTACTCGTCCCGAGCAGATTCGGGTGGTCGCCACCAGCGCGGTGCGAGAAGCCAGAAACCGCCTGGCCTTTCTGGATCGCATTTATATCGCCACCGGGTTGGAAGTTTAGCCACTGGACGAAGCGGAGGCGAATCGCCTGACCTACCTCGGGATCCAACCCTCCTTGATGACGGAACCGACGCTGAACAATGCACGGGCCGTGGTGATGGAAGTGGGGGGAGGAAGCACGGAATTGCTGCTGGTGCGGGATGGAAAGGTGATTTTCGCCAACACGTATCGGCTGGGGTCCCTTCGCCTGCGGAAGATGCTGGAGGCCTTTCGGACTCCCCAAGTGAAATTCCGCCCCATCATGGAGAACCACATTCGCCGCACGTTGAAACAGATTCGCGAGCAGATTCCGGAATCGACGACCGAGGGAGACATTGAATTGATCGTGATGGGGGGAGACGTCCGTTTCGCGGCCACGGAGCTGATTCCGGACTGGAAGCCGGCCCATCTGGCCGAATTAGCCGCGGACAAACTGGAGCGTTTCACCGACCGGATTCTCCGTTTGGACGAGGACGACCTCGTGCAGCGTTATCACCTTACCTACCCCGAAGCGGAAACGGTCGGACCGGCCTTGCTGGCGTATGTCATGATGGCTCGCGTCTTCTCCCGCCAGCGG
>JBJHCD010000632.1:0-4269 GCA_050485845.1 Pirellulaceae bacterium
CAAGATCTGGTGGAACGAGCTGTGGATGGGCTGGCCGGTGGGACCCCATTACGAGCAGCAGTCCAACGTCACGAATGCCCATCGACTGGAGGGGAAACTGCTGCTGACGGTCGGAGCCATGGACCGCAATGTCGATCCCGCTTCCACGATGCAGGTGGTCGATGCACTGATTCAAGCCGAGAAGGATTTCGAATTGATTGTGTTTCCCCGCGGAGGACATGGCGTGGGAGAAAGCGACTATGGCCGGCGACGCCGCGAGGATTTCTTTGTTCGGCATCTGCTGGGCGTGGAACCTCGATGGCCCCGGTCCAGTCGCTTGGAGGCGGAGGCCGAAGACTCGCGGGAGGCGAAGGCGGATCGTGAAGCGTCCCTCTCGGAAGTCTCCGAAGAGTAGTGATGTGAGTGACTCGAAGGGCGTGACAGGAGACCTTGGATGCGGATTGCCATGTGGTCGGGACCTCGCAATATCAGCACCGCCATGATGCGGTCCTGGGGAAATCGGCCGGACACCGTGGTTTGTGACGAGCCCTTTTACGCGCATTATTTACAGGCAACCGGACTGCCGCACCCGGTCCGGGAGGAGATCATTTCCGAGGGAGAGACCAACTGGCGGCGAGTTGCCGAATGGTTGACGGGCGAAATCCCCGAAGGCAAGACGGTCTTCTACCAGAAGCAGATGACGCACCACCAATTGCCGGAGATGGAACGGGAGTGGCTAAGCGGGGTGACGAATTGTTTTTTGATTCGGGACCCGAGGGAAGTGATCGTCTCCTACTGCAAGAAAAACTACGAGCCGACCGCGCTGGACATCGGTTTCCCGCAACAAGCGGAGTTGTTCGAATGGGTCCGGACGCACTGTGATCCTCGCCCGCCGGTCTTGGATGCTCGTGACGTTCTGCTCGACCCACGCAAGTCGCTGCAACGCCTCTGCGAGGCCCTTTCCTTGCCCTTCATGGACCAGATGCTGCAGTGGAAGGAAGGACCTCGAGCGACCGATGGCGTCTGGGCACCCTACTGGTACTCCGAGGTGTTGTCATCGACGACGTTTCAGCCCTATCGAGAAAGGACGGAAGCAGTCCCTGGCCATTTGCGGAAGGTTCATGACGAGTGCCGCGAGATTTACGAACGTCTGTCCGCTTTCCGACTCGAGTAACGATGGTCGGTGCTCAATTCTCCCTCCTGACTGCTCTGCCCTATCTCTCGAGGTGCGACATGCATCACGACAGCAACCAGCACGAAAGACATCGATTTCGCGGGATCACAACTCGGGCTTTGCTGCTGATCCTATGCTGCCATGCCGGCCTGGCGATGGGGGAAGAGGTGTCGTCCGATGCCCCGTCGGCACCGCGGCCACTCGCCCCCCTCCCCGTCAAACCTCCCGAACCGGATGACAATAAATCGACACCGGAAAAGGTATCCCTGGGGGAACAGTTGTTCTTTGATCCGCGACTTTCGGGGGATGGATCCATGAGCTGTGCGACCTGTCATGATCCCGAGAAGGCATGGGGGGACGGGTTGGCTCGAGCGGAAGGGCATGGTGGAAAGCGATTGGACCGGAATACTCCGACCATTCTGAATGTCGGTTATCACGGCAGCTTTTTCTGGGATGGGAGAGTGGCAAGTCTGGAGGAGCAGGCGTTGGAACCAATCCGCTCGCCCGACGAAATGAATCAGGACTTGGATGAACTCGTGGGGAAACTCCAGCAGATCCCCGAATACGCGCGGCAATTCCAAGACGTCTTCGGGACGGAAGTCACGACCGAAGCGATTGGCCAGGCCTTGGCTGCCTTCCAGCGGACGCTTGTCTCCACCGATTCTCCTTTCGATCGATACCTGGCCGGCGACAAGAGGGCGCTCAGCCCCGAGGCGCGGCGAGGAT
Organism: Pirellulaceae bacterium; assembly: GCA_050485845.1. GTDB lineage: Bacteria > Planctomycetota > Planctomycetia > Pirellulales > Pirellulaceae > JBJHCD01. The sequence continues at coordinate 1,880 of JBJHCD010000632.1, forward strand.
TGGAGCTTTTTCAAGGTGAGGCGGGGTGCATTCGCTGCCACGATGGTCCGCTGCTCAGCGACGGCCGGTTCCATCGGCTGGGCGTCTCGTTCACCGACGAGGGACGAGCGGCCGTGACGGGGAATCCGAAAGACCGAGCGAGATTTCGGACCCCGTCGCTTCGTGACGTGGCCGAGACCGGTCCCTATATGCACAACGGCTCGATCAAGACGCTTGATGCCGTCATCGAATTCTACCTGCGGAGTATTCCCGCATCGGGACCGGACGGTCTGACGATTGATGTCGAGCCCGTTGTGGGGCTCAGCTATTCGGATGTGACTGCCCTGGTCGCCTTTCTACGATCCCTGTCGGGCACTCCTCCTCCGGTGCCACAAATCCGACCCGCCACGCCAGAGTAACATCGGGGCGAGACCAAGGCGGCCCGGCTGCGAAGCTCCAAGGGCCGGCTCCGAACCCCGGTTCCGAACCCCGGTTCCGAAACACTCCCGTCTGGAACATACTGGGCCTAGCCTATCGGCCTTTAGCCGGGGGTACATGCGGAGTGGTGACAGGTCCTATGTTTCTCGGGGGGGATGGTTTCCGTGATCTCCTTTCCCATCGAACAGGCAGCGGGAGTCCAAGAGGTTGACGGAAAGAGGAGGCAACGGTGGATATTGAGCCCTGGGTTGTGCTCGCGCTGGCGGTGGTACAGGGGGTGTCCGAGTTCTTGCCGATTAGCTCGAGCGGCCACATTGTGATTTTGGCCGCCTTGCTTTCGGGGAATCACACCGATTTGGAGGTTGCGGATCTGAATGTCGTGTTGCATGTCGGCACGCTTTTTTCGATTCTGATTTACTACTGGCGGAGGATCTGGCGGCTGTTCGGCGAGGACCGGCGGACGATTGGATTGGTCGTGCTGGCGACGGTTCCGGCGGTGGTGATCGGTTTCGGGGTGAAGATCTTTGCCGAAAGTGAAATCCTCGAAAACCCACTTCTCGCCGGATGCCTCCTGCCAGTGACCGGCATCATCCTGATTTGGGGTGCTCGGTACCGAGAGAGTCGAGGGGAGTACAATGAGTTGAGTTATGCTCGGGCGTTTTGCATCGGACTGATTCAGGCTTGTGCGATCTTGCCGGGTCTATCTCGCAGCGGCTTGACGATCACGATGGGTTTGCGAGTTGGATTGGGGCCGAGTGCGGCGGCGACGTTTTCGTTCTTGATGGCGATTCCCGTTTTGGCGGGGGCGGGTTTGCTGGAAGCGATTTCGATGGTCCGCAAGAACGACATGGGAACGCCACTTCCCCTGCTGATTGGGGGGATGATCATTTCGTTCGTGGTCGGTTTGGCTTCGCTATGGGCGCTGGACCACATGCTTCGTCGCGGTCGCATTCAGGTCTTTGCGATGTGGGTGATTCCGGTCGGCATTCTGTATGTGGTGGCGAATCTAACCGGGCTCTTGTGATGGTCTTGGTTGGGAGACTTGGGTCCGCTGGTGGTCTCGCGCCGGGCTCGGCTACTGCGGCCAAAACGCCTCCTGAAGGGGGATCGGCCCGAGTTCAGCGATAGAGATCGCCGCTGGTGGTCACGCGCCGGGCTCGGCTACCGCGGCCAAATCACCTCCTGGGCGCCGTGGAGTGGCTGCAGAGTGACCGTGATGTGGCCTTGGTCGTTGCGATCCCCGTTCCCGCCGCGAGTTGCGCGGCCCTGAATCGATGCATCGATGGGCAGGCGAGCCTCGGGGCCTCGGAGCGTGGTTGGAGGCTGCCACTGGCCTCCTGGCGGAGGTCGGTGTAAGATTTGGATGTGGGACTTATCTTGGGACTTGTTTTGGGACTTGGATGGGTTGATTTTTTTTGGGGGGCGAATTGGATTCGACCGGATTACTGAAGGCCAAGTGGCGTGTCGTGGTTGGTCAGTTGGCCACGTAAAAAGCTGACCGAACTTAGTTACTTGCCGAGGAAAACCTCGCAATGGCGGCCTAGCAAAGGCCTCCCCGGTTGCGGATCTTAGTCGGAGAGATCCAAGAACCGGTTGTCAAATCCGAACCGCTCAAGAGCATGCCGGGTACATCTTGAGTTAAACAAAGTTCCTGGTTGGTTTGGCCGGGACTAGGTCACTGGAGGCCTTTGGTCGAACGACAATTAAAACAGTGACTACACACGTAGAAGCTTGTCTGGATGGGTCACGGGACGCGGGTTCGATTCCCGCCGCCTCCACTTTTGGGCATCGGAGTCATCCGATGCCCTTTTCTGTTTCTTGGTGTCACAAAGTGCCAAATCACAAGGACTTGCGTCGTCACTTCCCGCTTCCTCCGAGTGACTGCCGGTGTCATCTATTGCATCCCTTTGCCCCCCAAAGTCGCCCGAAATGCTGACAATGTGCTGACAAGGATTGGGGAGGGAGGCCAGGGC
>JBJHCD010000633.1:0-4263 GCA_050485845.1 Pirellulaceae bacterium
CTGTAGATATCGCCAGCCCTCGGACACGTTTGGTCACGGGGGCGAAAAAAAAGATCCTCATCCCGGATGGAGGGAGGGAGGGGTATACTGAGCCGTGTGCCAATCGGGGAATGATCCCCAACCCCTATGCTGAAGTGGTCATCATGCGATGAAGTCCCCCGAGGGCCTCTTGTCGCCCGCTGACACCCACCCACCAAGGGAAGCAAAGGCCCTCCACCGGCTAATCGCCGTTAACCCGGTCCCACCCAGCCACTCAGATTCATTTGCCATGACGGTTCCATTCACCTCACATCAGCAGGCCGAGCGTCCACTTTTTTTTGGCGTGGACGTGGGGGGGACTGGGATCAAGATGGGTCTGGTCGATGACCGGGGAAGCACGATCGGTCAAGAGCGGATCGAGACGCATGAGGAGCGGGGTCCAGAGGACGCCATCGATCGAGTTCGCCAGACGTTGGACCAGATGCTTTCCGACCGGGGTATTTCCTGGGACGACGTGGGGGCCTTGGGACTGGGGACCCCCGGCACGATGGACATTCCCGGAGGTCGGATCCTCACTCCCCCCAATCTTCCCCATTGGCGACACTTCCCCATCCGCGACGCCTTGAGCCAAGCCTGTCATGACAAGCCGGTCACCTACGCCAATGACGCCAACGCGGCTGCGTTCGGGGAATTCTGGGTCGGCAAGGGGCGGGAGTCCTCGAGCATGATCATGCTGACGCTCGGAACAGGGGTCGGCGGAGGGATCATCATAAATGGCCGAGGAATCGATGGGGTGAACAGTTTCGGCTCCGAATGCGGCCACATTCTCGTCGATTCCCGCGACGACGCTCGGCTCTGCGTCTGGGGTGGGGGGCGAGGAGAACTGGAGGCGTATGCCAGCGCGGGGGCGGTCGTCCAGAGGACTCAGGAGCAGTTGGACGAAGGCCGCCCCAGTTCGTTGACTCGGCGGATCTCCGACCACGACCCCTTGTCCGCCCTGATGATCGCGGAGGAAGCGGAACGGGGTGATTCGCTCAGCCTGGAAATCATTGAAGAGACGGGGCGTTATCTCGGCATCGGCATCGTCACCCTGGTCCACACGGTCGACCCCGGAATGGTCGTGCTGGGAGGAGCGATGAATTTCGGCGGTCATGACTCGGAGGCCGGCCGTGCGTTCCTCAAGTCAATTCGGCAAGAGTTTCGACGCCGGGCGTTCGACGTGGTGGTCGACAGCACGGTGATCGATTTTGCCAGCCTCGGCGGAGACGCCGGGTACATCGGAGCGGCGGGGTTGGCCCGATCCGCCTGGCACGAAACCTCGAAGTCACGCTAACCGTTCCCATCCACTTCTTACTCCTTCCATCACAACTTGCCCAACTTTTTCGACCCAGCCTATCGCTCATTCAACCACTGGCCGGCCTTCCCCGGCTGACTCTCCCATCGGATCTCGAACCACTTATGACCCTCGACGTCGCTCATCTTCGCAACTTCTGCATCATCGCGCATATCGATCACGGCAAGAGCACGCTGGCCGATCGTTTGCTGGAACGAACGGGAACCATCACGCAGCGGGAAATGCGAGAACAGATCCTGGACGACATGGAGCTTGAACGTGAGCGAGGAATCACGATCAAGGCTCGAGCAGTGGCGATGCGCTACGAGCTGGATTCCGAGACGTACGAACTGAACTTGATCGACACGCCCGGCCACGTCGATTTCCAGTACGAGGTTTCCCGGTCGCTCGCCTGCTGCGAAGGGGCCTTGCTGTTGGTCGATGCTTCGCAAGGAGTGGAAGCACAGACAATGGCCAACGCCCTGCTCGCGATGGACCATGACCTGAGAATCATTCCGGTACTGAACAAAATCGACTTGAAGAGTGCTCGCGTGGACGAAGTCATTCGCGAGATGGAACAGTCGCTGGGGATCGACGCCGACGAGGTGCTGCGAGTCAGCGCCAAGACGGGCCAAGGGACGGACGAGCTGCTTCAGGCCGTTATCGCTCGAGTTCCCCCGCCCACGGGAGATCCTCGAGGGAAACTGCAGGCGATGGTCTTCGACTCGCACTACGACGACTACCGCGGAGCGATCACTTACGTCCGCGTCATGAACGGATCGATTACCAAGGGTCAGAAAATTCGCATGCTGCGCGGCGGCAGAACGCATGACGTCCTCGAATTGGGCCAATTCACGCCCCGCCCTTCCCCTTGCGAGTCCTTGCAGGCGGGGCAGGTCGGTTACTTGATCTGCAACATCAAGTCGCTGGATCTAGTCAACATCGGCGACACCGTCTCCACCCCCAATGATCCGGCCGAACCGCTGGCCGGGTACCGCCAACCGAAACGCATGGTCTACTGCGGCCTCTATCCCTCGGATGGACAAGACTTCAACGAATTGCGCGACGCACTCACCAAACTGGCGGTCAACGATCCCAGTTTCGAGTTTGTGCCCGAGTCGAGTGAGGCGTTGGGATTCGGATTCCGCTGCGGATTCCTGGGGCTGCTGCACATGGAGATCATCCAGCAGCGTTTGGAGCAGGAAGCCAATCTCGACCTGGTCCAAACAGCTCCCAACGTCACCTACGAACTTACCACCAAGAAGGGCGAAGTCCTCGAAATCCATCGCCCGCAGGAGGCGCCCGAGGCGGGGGATATTGCCGAGTTTCGGCAGCCGATGGTTCGCGTGAATGTCATCACGCCGATTGAATCCATCGGCGCGGTCATGAAGCTATGCCAGGAACGCCGTGGCGAGCAGCAGGCGAACGAGTACCTGTCGCCGACTCGAGCCATGCTGACCTACAAGCTGCCGCTGGCCGAGGTGATTTACGATCTGCATGACAAGCTGAAGAGCATCACCCGCGGTTACGCCACCATGGACTATGAACTACTCGGCTACGAGGCGGCCGACTTAGCCCGCATGGATATCCTGGTCAACGGCAAGAAAGTGGATGCACTCAGCGTGATTTGTCATCGAGCGGATGCGGATCGGCGGGGCCGAGCGGTCGTGAAGAAATTGAAAAGTGAAATCGACCGGCACATGTTCGAAGTCGCCGTTCAGGCCGCCATCGGCTCGCGCGTGATCGCTCGAGAAACCGTCCCCGCCCTGCGAAAGAATGTCACCGCCAAGTGCTACGGCGGTGATATCACTCGAAAACGCAAGCTGTGGGCCAAGCAGCGTGAGGGTAAAAAGCGGATGAAGTCGATTGGACAAGTCGACATTCCCCAGAAGGCCTTCATGGCCGTCCTCGATACCGGAGCCGAAAACCGCTAGTGCTGCCGCGTTCCCAAGTCCTCGAGCCTTCCCTAGTAGCCGACGCGCCGCGGCCTTCCCGTTTAGGACGCCGCAAGTGGATCCTACTTTCGTTCAGTCTGCCGGCGCTCGTCCTGGTCCTGGTTCCGGCCCGCTTGGCATTTCTCGAGGGTTGGTGGCGGCCTCTTCGAGTCGCCAGCGGCTCGATGGCTCCCAACCTTCCCGGCCCCCACTACGAGCAGATTTGCAGCGACTGTCAGATAACCTGGCGTTTCGACTCCGTTGCCCCCATCGACCTGCGGCGGATTGTCTGTCCGAATTGCGGATACCGCCCGGACCAAGAGATACCCCATCATGCGCTGCACCCAGGATACCGCCTGCTGGTCGATCGCTGGCCGATTCGAACGGGATCACTGCGCCGAGGAGACCTCGTCGTCTTCCGAATGTCGGACGAACCACCGACGTTGGCCGTGAAGCGTCTTGTCGGCCTGCCGGGTGAGCAGATCTCCCTTTTCGAAGGAGACCTCCATGCCGACGGTCGCTTGGTCCGCAAGTCGCTGGAACAGTTCCGCTCGCAAGCCCTACTGGTGCATGACGACCGCTTTTCCCCACGCAAGACATCGCTTCCCGACCGGTGGCAACCGGAGGAGGAGGATCCCGAGTGGCTGAGTTTCCGGGCGTGGCGGTGCTTCGACAATCCTCTCCCCCGGTCGGACGAAACGTATGTTCTGGACAATGACAGCTACAACCAGGGAAATTCTCGCCAGCTTCACCGCGTCTTCGATCTCCTCTTGACGGGCAACGTCGATTTTCGACAGGCGGAACAACTGGAACTGCGTGGGCATAATGGGTTCGCCTGGTACCGCCTTCACGCCGACCACACACGGCGAGAACTCACCTTATGGCGGGACGAACAACTGGTTCAGCAGGTCATGGCAGGTCGGTCCGGCCCCACCTGGATTGGGCTTTGGGAGTTCGCCTTGGTGGATCGACAAGTTCTGGTCGGGATCTCCGGGAAGGAAGTACTGCGGCATGCCG
>JBJHCD010000634.1:0-4259 GCA_050485845.1 Pirellulaceae bacterium
ACTCTTTTCCGTGGCAGTTGTCCAGCCGGGACGGTTACGACCTGGGACAGTGACGAGCCGGCGCGAACCTTCGGTTGGGATGGGCGGAATGGGGTGAGAATGAGCGTTGGAGTTTTCCCGAGGATCTCCCTTCGTTTGACACGTGGGGGGGCATTGGGTGCCCGGAGGGGAAGCGGGTACCCAGGGCATCCCCGACGGCTCGCGCCTCGGGCTACTTTTTGGGTGGATGGGTTGGGGATGGCGCAATCCCTACGGCTCGCGCCTCGGGCTATTGTGGATGGAGGGGGGGATCTGTGAGAAATGGATGGCGGGTGGCCTGATTCCGCCACTCGCCCGCGCGGTGAATGTCCCGTATAATCGACGGCCAAATGGCGCGAGCTGCCGCGATCCAAGTGAGCGACCCCCACGGCCTGGGATGGACTGGACGTCGAGATGACTGGACCTCGAGGCCATTGGACGTCGAGTTGCTTGGACCTACGAGATGACTAGACCTCGAGTTGAATCGGACGCGGGATGGCGTTGCTTTTCGAGTCGAATGGAGCCCGAGTTGGCTGTTTCTCGAGATCGGTGGGGCTCGTCATGGCTGGGGTTGGGCGAGGAGGGCTGGAAGGTGCGAGGACATGACGACCGTTGCTGAGGATCTGACGCCCCATCTGCAGCGTTTCGGCCTGTCGCAATTTCGCCCCGGGCAGGAGGAGGTCATTCGGGCGGTCCTGGAACGTCGCGATTGTCTCTGCATCATGCCGACCGGCGGGGGAAAGAGTCTCTGCTATCAACTTCCCGCGGTCGCTCGGGAAGGAGTGACCCTGGTCGTTTCGCCCCTGATTGCCCTGATGAAGGACCAGGTCGATCAGTTGACGGCGATGGGAATATCGGCCAGCTTCATCAACAGTTCGCTGTCGATCGGGGAGCAGCGAGATCGGCTGCAGCGGATGTCGGCCGGGGAGTTCGATCTCTTGTATGTCGCTCCCGAGCGGCTGCGGAATGAGATGTTCATCGAGTCGGTCCGCGCGGTCCAAGTACAACTGCTGGCCGTGGACGAAGCTCACTGCGTCAGCGAATGGGGGCATGATTTTCGTCCCGATTACGCTCGAATCGGCCGCTTTCGCGAACAGCTCGGCTCTCCCCAGACGATCGCCTTGACGGCCACCGCCACGCCGAAGGTGCGTAGCGACGTGGTCGACCTGCTCCGCTTGAAGTCGCCGCAAGTCTTCGTCAGCGGGTTCACTCGACCCAATCTCCAGTTCGCGGTGGAACAGGCCGGTGGGGCCAAGGAAAAAGGCGACCGACTCTTGGCACTCCTCCAGACTCGACCTGGGCCCGGGATCGTCTACGCGGCAACTCGAAAAGGCTGCGAGGAGGTCGCTGAACTGATCGGCCGGGAGATGCGGTGTCCCGTGGGGTTGTATCATGCCGGATTGCTCAACGACGAACGGCGCCAAGTCCAGGAGCGGTTCATGCGCGGGGACCTGGACGTGATCGTGGCCACGAACGCCTTCGGGATGGGGATCAACAAGGTCAATCTCCGCTTCGTCGTCCACTACAACATGCCGGGCAGCTTGGAAGCGTATTACCAGGAAGCGGGGCGAGCGGGACGAGATGGACTGCCGGCCCGTTGCCTGCTGCTGTTCAGCTTCTCCGATCGCTACATCCAGGAATTCTTCATTGACAACAACTATCCCGCTCGGCAAACCGTCAAGTCCGTGTACGAATACCTTCGATCCATTCGAGAGGATCCGATCGAGCTGACGTTGCAGGAGCTTCGCGAACGACTGGACCTCGGGGTCGGGACCGAGGCGATCTCGGCCAGCGAACAGATCCTGGAGAAAGCCAAGGCCATCAAGCGACTCGACTCTCAGCAGAACCGAGCCAGCGTGTGGATTGAAAGCGACCTCCCCACTCTGGTCGACCTCTTGCCGAAAGAATCGAAAACGAGGCGGAATGTGTTGCGAGCCGTGGAGCGGTTGGTGGGTGACCGCCGCCATGAACGGGTCACCTTCCAGCTGGAGCGGGTGGCGGCGATGGCCGAGGTGGACCGGTCCACGGTTTCCCGGACCCTCCGGGAACTGAGCCAGCTGAAGGCCTTCGATTACGTTCCTCCTTTCCGTGGTCGAGCCGTCCACCTGCTGAAACCGAACGTCCCTTTTTCTCAACTGAATATCGACTTTCAGGACTTGGAGGATCGGAAGCGGGCGGAGTATGAAAAGCTGGACCGCATGATTGCCTACGCGCAAACTCGGCGTTGCCGGCAGGCGGAGATTCTGGATTACTTTGGGGAGAAGCAGGCATTTCGCTGTGGAACGTGCGACACGTGCGGCCCACTCGTTCCCCTGGCCGGCTCGATACCGGCCGTGCGAGCGGCCGATGCTCCCGACGAACCACTGCTGCGGATGTTTCGCATGGCCCTCAGTGGTGTTGCTCGTGGAAACAGCCGGTTCGGCAAACAAATGATCGCTCAGATGCTGGCCGGTTCGAACTCCTCCAAAATCCAAAAACATCGGCTCGATCAGCTCAGCACCTTCGGGCTGCTGAACTTTCTGACTCAATCCGAAGTCGTCGCCGTGCTGGATGAGCTGCATCGTCAGGCATTGGTTGAGCAGAGCGAGGTGGACCGGTACCGTCCGATCTTGCAGCTGACGACACTCGGAGGCGAGGTCATGCGGGGCAGGACCGCGCCACCTCAGCCGGTTCAGCTTCCTGCCGGCGTTGCCATCAAAGTCGCTCAGGCGTTGGGAGGCGAATCGCCGGATAACTCTCCCCATTCGGCTGCCGATCCGGGGGGCCCCGGTCTGGCGGAGCCCCAGAATCCTCGCCCTGATCTCATGCGAACGTTGCGAGAATGGCGGAAAGAGAAGGCTCACGAGGCAATGTGCCCTCCCTACCGAATTGTTCCCACGTCGGTGCTTGAGCAGTTGGCGAGTGCCCCGTGCCTCAGCCTGAACGCGCTACTGCAGATTCGGGGCGTGGGGCCCAGCACGGTGGAGCGATTCGGCGACGAACTGCTGGAAATGCTCACCCACTATTGGCGGGGCGAGGAGAGCGAGCAAGCGGATTCGGCAGGTGCCGAGCCCGTTGGCTCCCCGGCCAGCCCGGAACTCGATGGGGAATCCTCCTCCTCTCCGACCTCTTCCTCTGGCACATCTTCCTCTGGTGCCCCCTCCTCGATTGCAGAACCCCCGCTCAGCCCGACTCCCGACGTGGTGGCAGACCTTGAGCAGTCCCCACGACAGGGGAGTTCGCCCCAGGTGGCTGCTCAGCATTCCGAGTCGATTGAGCCACCGTCGGCTCGGCCCCCGGATGACCAGGACACAAATCGAAGTTATTATTGGACTTGGCGACTCCTGACGGCGGGCTTTCGACCTCGCGAGTGTGCCTCCATTCGGCGTCTGGGCTTGGATGACGTCTATCGGGATGCCGTTTCGGCTTATGAGCATGGATTGGACATCGAGTTGGGGTGGCTTTTTACCGGCGAGGAGCTGGAGGAGTTGAGAGAGGGCCGGAAAACGTTGGACACGAGTGCGAATCCCGATGCGAATCCCGATGAGAATTGCGAGGAGAATCCCGAGGAAAAATCCAAGGAGAATCCACGGGAATTCCCTTCCGAGGGGAGTTTTTCGGCCGAGCAGTGGCGGGCCTTTTGCACCTTGAGTGGCCCGTAGCGACGGGGCGGCCCCGCCCGCGGGAGAGCCGCCGGGCAACCGGGAGGCACCATCTGTCAAGTGGCCGCGCGAGTCGGCCCGGGGCAGCCGAAGTCGTTTGGGGAACGGATAAAACCCCAATTCGCGCGGGTTGGGTGTCATTCCTCCGTGGCAGCAGAAGGTTACAATGCCTGGGCGGAAGGTTCCGGGTATCGGCGTCGGTCGGAAACGAAGAGACTGTGAAGTCAGGTTAGACTGTGAAGATAAATAGAGTGCGAAGATAAATAGAGTGCGAAGATAAATAGAGTGCGAAGATAAATTGCCGGTGAAGTCTAGAACGTGAAATCTCGACCTTGAAATCGAAGAGATAGCGAAGAGGAAATCGATGGAGAAGAATCCCAGGGACGAAAAGCGGCCGAACGACGAAGGGCAACCGGTGCCCCGTCGAGGAAGCCCCAACCTGTGGCTCATCTTTACGTTGCTGGCCATTTTCGGTCTCTTCTTGCTGCTCAACAGCGGCGTGCAGCGCGACGAGATTTCCTACGACTATTTCCTCGCTCAGATCCGGGGTGGAAACGTTCTTGAGGTGAAAGTCGGTGAATTCCTCGCCGAGGGGGTCTT
>JBJHCD010000635.1:0-4259 GCA_050485845.1 Pirellulaceae bacterium
ATGCCTGGGTCCCCGTGCTGGGACCACTCACCGGTGCGGCACTGGCCACGCTGACGTTTCGCCTCTTGATGGCACCTTAAGCGGAGATCGCGGAACGCTTTTCCACCGCCATGTGCATTGGGCTTGGCGAGGGACGAGGCCGGCGGCGGGGCTGGTGCTGCTGGGATGAACCGGACGGCCCGCGCCTGGGGCCATTGTGGAGAGCGCCGACACTCGCCAAGCTGTGACAAGACACGCCATTCCTTTCGCAAGAGGTAACCGATGCGCCGCCGAGAATTTCTTCAGTTCACTTCGGGTTGGGCCGCCAGCAGTCTCTTGCTTCCTGGTCGAGTGCGGGCGGAGCAGGACCGGGACCTTCGCGGAGGTATTTCGGCCGACGTGGTGATTATCGGTGGTGGATTGGGAGGCGTGGCCGCCGCCTTGGCCGCCCTCCGTTCCGGCCTGCGTGTGGTATTGACCGAGCCGACCGATTGGATCGGGGGACAGTTAACGCAGCAAGCCGTTCCCCCCGATGAACATCGCTGGATTGAGACGCATGGAGCCACCGCGACTTACCGGCAACTTCGCGACGATATTCGAGACTACTATCGGCGGCACTACCCGCTGACCGATAACCATCGCCCGATCGAACATCTGAACCCTGGGGCCGGGACGGTTTCCCGGCTCTGCCATGAACCTCGAGTCGCACTGGCGGTGATGGAGGCGATGCTGGCCCCACATGCCAGTTCGGGCCGATTGACACTCTTGCTTCAGCATCGCCCGCTGGAAGCGGTGACAGTGAATCACCGCGTCGAGAGTGTCCGGGTACGGAACGACGTCACGGGGAGAACTTTGGTCCTGGAGGCACCCTGGTTTGTCGACGCCACGGAACTGGGAGACTTATTGCCGATGACGGGTACCCAGTTTGTCACGGGGGCGGAAGCCAAATCGGAGACCGGGGAACTGCACGCGGCGGACGAGGCCGACCCAGAGAACCAGCAGGCCTTCACGTGCTGTTTTGCGGTCGATTACCATCCCGGGGAAGACTGGACGATTGAGCGCCCGCGCGAATACGACTTCTGGCGCGACTTCGAGCCACAAATGCGTCCCGCTTGGCCCGGCCGATTGTTGGACTGGACCTACACGCATCCGGCGACCCTTCAACCTCGGCGTTTGGGGTTCGACCCGAGCGGCGAGCCGACCGAGGGAGCCCTGAACCTGTGGCTTTACCGCCGCATTCTCGCTCGACACCAGTTCACTCCAGGACGTTTCCCCAGCGACATCACGCTGGTGAACTGGCCACAAAACGACTATTTCCTCGGGAACCTGGTGGGAGTCTCCGAGGACGAGGCCGCTCGGCATGTCGAGCGGGGCAAGCAACTTAGCCTCTCGCTGTTGTACTGGATGCAGACCGAGGCGCCGCGCCCCGACGGGGGCCGGGGTTGGCCCGGTTTACGACTTCGCCGGGACGTGGTCGGGACGGAGGATGGTCTGGCCAAGTATCCCTATGTGCGTGAGTCGCGACGGATTGTGGCCGAGTTCACGGTGCTGGAGCAGCATTGTGGTCGCGAGAACCGGGCCCAGGTGACGGGTCAGTCGATGGACGAAGTGCGAGGGGCCGAGTTTGAGGATTCGGTCGGCGTGGGAAGTTATCACATCGACCTGCATCCCAGTTCGGGAGGGGACAACTACATCGATTTTCCGTCGCTCCCCTTCCAGATTCCGCTCGGCGCCATCCTTCCTCGCGAGACCCGCAACCTCCTTCCCGCCTGCAAGAACATCGGCTCGACGCACATCACCAGCGGTTGTTATCGGTTGCATCCGGTGGAGTGGAACATTGGGGAATCGGTCGGAGCGCTGGTGGCTTACTGCCAAGAGCACCAGCGTGACGCCCATGAGGTGCGAAGCAACCCGAGTTGGCTTCAAGATTTTCAGGCGACATTGAAAACACAAGGGATCGAGCTGACCTGGCCCGCTTAGCTTCGAATGAGATTTCATGGCCCTCCCACCGCTCACCGTTGGCCCCGAGCCAGCGGGAGCGTGACTGGCCAGCTACGGCAATTCACTCAGCCTCTGTCTCAATCGCCGCAAGACGCGAGACTTCGCTTGATAGACGCTGGCGACCGACAGGCCACTTTCCTCGGCCACATCGGAGGGTTGGCGACCGTCGATGGCAGTGGCCCAAAAAGCATTCCACGTTGCCGGTTCGAACTCGGCACGCACTCCATCCAGTAATCGGCTGACCAGGGCACCCTGCAAACCCTCCGGAGAGATCGTTGACTCGAGTGGATCGGCTTGTTGTTCCAGTCGGACTTGAGCGTCGGTGCCTCCCACCGCGGCTTCGCGATTTCCCTGACGACGGTAATAATCGCGGACTCGATTCCGCGTGATCGTGGCCAACCACGAACGAAAACTTCCTTCGACTTTTTGGCGCTCGAATGTCCCAATTCCACGCGCGATGGACGCGAACACGTCTTGGACCAGATCCTCGGCGTCCGTCGGTGGGACTCCCGACAGGCGGCACCACCGGTAGACAATTCCGCCGAAACTATCGACCAATCGGCTCCAGGCCACTGGATCCATTTGCTGGACTCCCTCCAGCAGCAGCGAGGAGACGGTCGGATGTTCCGGACGGATGCCGGGCGGCAATTCGGAATCGCCACGGGCCGGCGTTGATGGCTCGGAAGAGGTCATGTGCGTGTCATTTTCGTGTCTGGATGGCGTTCGGAGACGAAATGAAAACGAGAACGAGAATGAGAATGAGAATGAGAAGGGGAGTGTCGAGTGGCCCGGGCCCTCGATTCGCGATTCACAATAATCGGTCAGGCGAGCAGCGGCGAAGTCGTGTCAGACATCGGCGTTCATCGTAGGGGAGTAGAACCTTTCCGGAATGTATCCGGGTACACTGAATGTGGGAATCCCACGGAGCGAATCGAGATGATTGCCATGCCATGCCCAACCCCCGACGCCCTGCGCGCCATGTCGACCGGCCGGTTAAATGATTCCGAGAGTAGTGACATTGTGGAGCATCTTCGCCAATGTGACGAGTGTCGCGGCGAACTGGAACAAATGGACGAGGGGGACGACTCCCTGATCACCTCGCTTCGCCGGCCGGAGTCCCTCTCTCCCTTTGATCGAGAGCCGAACCGCCAGGCCGCGATCGCGAAAGCACTCGGCGCCCTGGCCTCCTCTCGGGCCCCGCATGCGGATCCGGCGGAATCGGCTGCTGAAGGAGTGGCTGCTGAAGGGGTGGCTGCTGATGTCGGCCCCCAGCTTCCCACGGTCATTGCGGAGTATGAGATCGTGGGCCCGCTGGGGAGGGGGGGCATGGGGCGAGTTTTTCTGGCGCGGCATTCCAAATTGGGGCGGCGGGTGGCTCTCAAGCTGCTGGCCGATCACCGCCTGGACGACCCACGAGTGCGTCGGCGTTTCGAGGCCGAAATGCGGGCTGTCGGTCGGCTGAGCCATCCGAACATTGTGACTGCCCATGACGCCCGCGACGTGGATGGGATGGCGGTCCTCATCACGGAATACATCGACGGAGTCGACTTGGGGGAACTGGCTGGTCGTACCGGCCCCCTGGGCACGGACCGTCAAGGAATCGCCGACGCGTGCGAGATGGTCCGCCAGGTGGCCCATGCCTTGGCCTATACATCCGAGCAGGGTTTCGTTCACCGCGACGTGAAACCGTCAAACATCATGCTCAGTTCGAGCGGCGAGGTGAAACTGCTGGACCTCGGACTCGCTCGGTTCCAGGCGTCTGGGGACGAATCGGTGGAGATGACCGGCACGGGACAGACCATGGGAACGGCGGACTACATGGCGCCGGAGCAGATCGGTGATAGCCGAGCGGTCGACGTGCGAGCTGACATTTATTCGCTCGGCTGCACGCTCTTTAGACTGATGACCGGCTTTGCTCCCTTTGCCGACGAGGCACACGGGACGGCGTTTGCGAAGATGACCGCTCATGTCGAGACCCCCCCGCCGAAACTGGCCGAACTGCTGGCCGAAATTCCGCCGGATCTGAGCCGGTTCGTCGATCAGATGTTGGCGAAAAGTCCGGAGAATCGACCAGCCACACCGGCCGAGATTTCGCAATTTCTGGCTCAGTTTTCCCGCGGGAGTGATCTCCGGAAGCTTGCCGAGCGAGTCGCCACGCTGACGCGGCGTCCGGCTGAAAAGCGTCCTCCGAGCGTCTCCCGGAGCGACGGTGGTACCACGAGCAAGTCGCCATTTCGACGGCAAGTACCGATGTTCGTGGCGATCGCGGCGGGGATAAT
>JBJHCD010000636.1:0-4242 GCA_050485845.1 Pirellulaceae bacterium
GAGCGGGGGACTTCGTTCGCCTCCCAATCCAGCCTGGAATCCTCCCCAATCCACCCGTGCTCGACCGCTACCCCAGTCGGTGCCGGTCGAGCTGGAGCCGCGGCAGCTTCCCGAACTGCAGGGGCAGGAGGTTGACGGGCTGACTGACGGCCAAGCCGCCGAGGAGGGAGTCGCCGAGGGTGAGCGAAGAGACGCTCCTTGGGCACAAATTGCTCGGTACCTGTGGCAGCCCCCTACTCCCGAACCGCCACGTGAATTGCCGGTGGAACGGACCCCACAAGGACCGCGTGATCCGGATGAAGTTGTCGATCATCCGATTGTGTTTCGATCCATCTCCGAAATTGGCACTCGGATCACTCCTCCGACAGAAGTGGAGCGAGAGGGTGAGCAACCCTATTTGCCGGAGGACCGAGCGACGGAGTACTTCTCGCAATTCGAGCCCTATTTCTACCAAAGCCAAGGGTACCGACCTTGGGATGCGTACGCCGCGATGCGGATCACTCAGGCCTTCTGTCATCGACCTCTTTATTTTGAGGAGATCAACGTGGAGCGGTTCGGGCGATCGGCTGGAATTCTTCAGCCCGCCGTGTCGGCCGCGCGGTTCTTCGCCACGGTTCCCACGGTTCCCTATCGCATGGCGATTGACCACCCGGCCGTTTGCCAGGTCGATCCCAGTCCCTATCCCCCCGGCGCGCCGGCGCCGCGACATCGCCAAGCTCCACCATTCCGAATTCGAGCTGCCTTGGTGCAAGCCGTCGCGGTGGTGGGCATCATCGCGATATTCCCGTAGTCCGACCGGACCATTCCATCACCGGGAAATTTCCCTACCCGAAATTAAAAGTTCGGCGGAAAAATCGAATGCAGCGTGAAGCGAGAGACTGTGGCGCCACGGTAAACCTGGCGTGAATCCTCCCTCCCATGAGAAACCTGTCGGGTGGCGTGATGAAGTCGAGCCGGACCTGGTAGGAGGTGATCAGAGGGCGTTCACGAGCGGGGTCGCCCCTGGCCGATCCTTCCTTGGGAGCCAGGATTTCGCCAGTCGCTTCCAGTATATCGGGGGCCGATTCCACGGGATTCTGGGCGATTTCGCTCACCATTGCTTCCAGGGAACTCCCTGGGTGGTCTTGTGGGAACAGCAGCACGCGCTGTCCCTGGGCAATCAGATCAATCTGCGTTTGGGGAACGACCGCGATGGCGACCAATTCTTCCGGATCACCCACGACACAAACCAGTGTCCCTTCGGTCAGCCAGGCACCACGATTGAAGGGATCGAGTGGCGTTCCTTCCCAGGACGCCCCATGCTGCCTTTCCGATCGAGTTCGATAGAGACGTGGTGGGGAAACGATGATGCCGGAACGGGGCGAGCGAATCGTCAGACGTTCCACGTCCTGTTGCAACTGCTGATGGCGGTGGGCGAAGTCCGCTTCGGATTGTCGAGTGGAAGGAATGCGCCGGGCCGCTTCCTCGTCGTCTCCCCGTTGGGCCTCCAGAGCCGCCAGTCGAGTTCGTAGTCGTTGGCGTTCGATGCCAAGATCGTCTCGCTCAAGCCGCAACTTGGCGTTCTCCAGCACGATCAGTTCCTCACCCTCCGCGACTCGAGCACCCGCCGGTGCGGCTCGCAACAATCGCCCAGGCACGGTGACGTAAATCGGGGCCGGATCGGCGAACTCCAACGTGGCGGGGGCGTGAACTCGATAGGGCAAGGGGACCGCCAAGACAAACAGAATCAGCAAGGCCCCGCCACCTGCCATCAGAGCAAACCGTCGCCAGCGGATTCGGTGTCGCAACGAGGGATCCCGCAAGGCTCCGCCAATCCCCCGCACCCCGGACGCCGCCATGGCGGTAATAATCACGCCACCCAATCCCCACGCTCCGACCTCCATGCGATACGGTTCCAGGAGTCCATGGAACAGGGCCAGGATGCCGATCAGAATCGCGAACCGGTAGAGGGTAGCCAGCAGAGTGTAGCCCATGGCCCATTTTTCGAGACGGGGTTCCATCACATGGTCCCTGGAAAGTCGAATTCCCAGCAGTGAATGATAGGCATTTCTTCTCCAAGCCGCTCGACCACTGCGATCCAGATTGGGAATCTCCCACGCGTCGGCCAGGAGGTAGTAACCATCGTAACGCATCAGGGGATTGCCGTTCAGGAGCAAAGTCCCGGCGCTACAGACCAACAACACATTAAAGCACAGGCTGTTCAATAGACCGGGCAGACTGTACCACCAAATCCAAAAGCAGATCACCGCCAGGATCATCTCCACGTAGACTCCCGCGGCCGAAACGACCATCCGTTGCCACTTGTTACTGATGGTCCAGGAAGAAGAGACATCGCAGTAGAGAACAGGAAAAAAGAACAGCAGCAGAATTCCCATTTCGGGACATGACCGCTGGAACCGGTGGCAGGCGAGTGCATGTCCCAGTTCATGAAGCAGTTTGACACCCACCAGGGCCAGGGCCAGCAGCAGAAGATTGTTCGCCTGGAGGAATTCGTCGAACGAAGGGAGCCGAGCCCAAAAGAGGCTGCCGTTTAAGAGCAGTGAGATCAGTCCCGCTGCGAGTAGCACGGCCACCAGGAAAATGGTGGCGGGATGAAACAGCCAGTGAGCCACTCCACGGAGATGAATCAGCCAGGGATCCGGGTTGATCCCGCGAAAGCGAATCGCGAGGATGTTGCGTGCCGCCGCGGACCAGTCGGAAAACCTCCGTTTTCGGTCTCGCTCCCATAACTGCTCTCCCTGCCCCGAATGTTCCGCCATGATCAATCCCTGACGGTGCAGCCGATGGACAAAGGCCTGTAGATGGGGCGCCGCCAGACGGCGTGGGGCGAAGCGAGCGGCATACATCTCTTGAATCTGCTCGACCGATCGTCTGCCGTTCAGGCAACTGAGCAGAAACCGTTCATCCTCCGTGAGGTGAAAGTGGCGGTGGGCGACCGGATCACGCGCCACCCAACAGCGCCTGGTGCTGTAGTGGATCGGAGTCCACTGCAAGTCGGGACGCATGCGTAACGCCAAGGGAGAATCAACATGAGATGGCATGTTGAATCTCCTTTGCCCCCGAGGTCGCTCCGTGCCTGGCACCGATTTGCCCGTCGGACGAATCGTCGTGGACGCCGGACACGTAAATGTCAGTGATAGGTAATGCGAAAGTATGAGCGAGAACCGTAACGTGAGTGGAAGTCGACTTCACGAATGGTGAACCTGGGTGCCGGCCCCAAAAGCGAATTTTCTCGGGCGAGGACATCATGGAAATCATGGACGATGAATCACCAACCGAGCGGAGAGTCCGGGCCGGAGTTTCTGATCTTGATTATCGATTTCGGCCAGCACGCGAACTTGGCGATTCACCGGGTCGACTTCCGGACTGACGAAGGTGACCTGCCCGTCTGAAGTTTGCTCGGTCCCCCCAGGTCCCGGCAGCGTCAAGGTGACGCGGCGGCCGACCAGCGGCGAGGCAACTTGCTCCACGGAGACAAAACCCTCCACCCGAAGTCGGTCGGTCCGCACCAGGCGAACCATTTGCGTTCCAGGTTCGACCCATTCCCCAGGACGTTGATAAACTTGAACCACCATCCCCTCGAAGGGAGCGAGGATTTGACGGCGTCCGGTCAGTCGAGTCGCCATTTCCAGTTCGGCTTGCTTCAGTTGGAGCGTGAGCCGAGCGATGGCATGTTCATGCTCCGCTTGTTCCACGGCGAGCTTTCCCTGCCGAACGGCCAACTCGAAACGCTCCATCTCGGCGGCCGAGACGCTGCGAGCAAACTTCTGCTGTGACTCCTTGGCTCGAGCCAAATCGTTTTCGGCAAGTTGCAATTCGGCTTCCGCCGCCAGAATGGGAATTCGGTTGTCCGCCTGGTTGGCGGCGATGTCGACTTCCCGTTGTGCCCGCTTCTCTCCCAAAACCGCGTCGGTGTCATCAAGCCGGGCGATCAACTCATCCCGGGGGACGATGTCCCCTTCCTGAACGGCAAGTTCGGCAATCACGCCCGCTTCCGGCGCCGCGATTTCCGCATGGTCCATCAGCTTAATCAACGCCGCCGGAACCACAATCTCCTCGGCCCACATCATCCGAATCTGAATCAAACCGCTCGCCATGAAAAGTGAGTACGCGATCAACACAAGCCGCAAATTGTGAAAAATAAACATGAGTGGCACTTGAGATAGCGGTTAGCGGATAGCTGTTAGCTGGTAGTGGTTAGCGACTAAAAACTAAAAACAGACTAATGACTAATGCTGTCTC
>JBJHCD010000637.1:0-2927 GCA_050485845.1 Pirellulaceae bacterium
GCTGAAATCTGCGATCAAGGATTCAACAAGAAGCTGAACTCCTTCGTCCAGTCGTACGGCTGCGATTCCGTTGATGCCAGCCTGCTGGTCATGGCGGAACTCGGTTTCCTCCCCGCCTCGGATCCGAGGTTTGTGGGGACCGTGGCCGAAATCGAAAAACAGTTGGTGCGAGAGGGATTTGTCGAGCGTTACTGCACGGCGTCGGACGTGGATGGGCTCCCCGAAGGGGAAGGAGCTTTTCTGCTTTGCACTTTTTGGCTGGCGGACGCCTATGTCTTGATGGGCCGGCACGAAGATGCTCGACGCACCTTCATGCGAGTGCTCGAAGTGCGAAACGACGTCGGCCTCTTGGCCGAGGAGTATGATCCCGAGGCCAGGCGTCAATTGGGCAATTTCCCGCAGGCGTTCAGCCATCTCGGCTTGATCAACACAGCACGCAACCTCACGGAGAAAGAAAAACCAGCGGAGATCCGGCACCAGTGTTGATCGCGAGGCGCGGCCTCGAAATCCGAGGCTCGCCTTGCGCGACTTTCTTTGCGCGAGTTCCCTTGCAAGACTTCAGCGGCGAGCGATCACTCGGCGAATTGCAGAGCGTAAAGATCCGCGTCTCGGAGGACGAAGCGAAGTCGGACCTTCTTCCCGGCGAGGGAACGGAGATCGGAACTTTCCCCCCACGTGACCGCTCGAGCAATCTCGTTGCCGATCACCTCGCGACAATCGGACAAGCCATAACCGGGCAGGGCATTCCCCTCATCATCCTGAATTTCAACTTGAATTCCCCCGGCGGCCGAAGTGGCGAAATTTAATAACAGCTTGTCGCCCGAGAATGTCAGGGGATGCGTGACGAATTCCCCGCCAGAAAAATCAGCTCGAACCGATGCCAGGCCATCGAGGCGAACCGAGTAGCGTCGTAAATGGGCCGTCGGCTGTGCGTAGTCCTGGTTGACATAGATGGAAAGTTCGGTGGGGCTGGTCTGAACCATGTTCAGCGCCGGATAGTTCGTTCGCGAAACCCAATTTTGGGCTCCGATTCCCGGTCGAATGAACCCCTCCAGAGCCGCCCGGTCATAGATGTCTCCGCCTCGCGTCGTCTGGAGGACCGCGTCCGAGGTGTCCTTGAAATACCCCGGATTCACTCCCAACTCATTCGCCTCATCGTCGCTGAGCACTTGCCGACCAGGAAAGAACCGAGCTGCCAGGGAGACGTAGATGTGCGGTGCTCGGAAATAGGGGGCCGTCTGGTTCGTGTAGAGATGCTCCAGCGGAGCTTCTCCCCCCGCATGCCGATACTCCATCAACACCGTCGGCGTCCAAGTCGCGAGATCCTCGCTATCCGTCCGGGCAATACGACGAATTCCGTCCTTGAAGACGCGAAAGTAGCAGACGTACTTCCCTTCATGCTCGGACCAGAACATCAGATTTTGCGAATCAAACATGTACGGAAATGGGACGACCTCCTTGGTAAGGAAGGGCTCCTCTTGCATTCGAGTCCACTGTAGGCCGTCAGCCGAAGAGTAGAGGAACAAGCCGCTGTTCATCGTCCCCCCGACTGCCTTGAACCGCTCTTCGTCGGCCACGCCGGGACGCTCGTCCACAAAGGGGCTGAAGTTGTGCGTGATCGGGGCGGACTCGAATAGCACCACGTTGTTGTCACGCGTCCCGTCGACTTCGTACAGTCCCAACTCGGGTTTCGCCCAATGAATTCCATCCTCGGAAAAAGCCACGCACGTGGACTCGCGGGGACTACCGTCCGAACGGGCCGTGGGAAGCCCTCGATAGTAAACTCGATACTGCCCATCCACGAACATCACCGTGCAATAACCGCAAAACGGTCCTTCCCACGGCTGATCAAATTTGAGCACCTCTCCCTCGTCCCTGGGACGAGCCAGCTCGATGCGGACATCCTGTCGCTGATCAATCAGATAGTGATCGACAAACAGCTCCAGCCGACTCCCCAGGTCGATTGGCTCTCTCTCCGAAGCCTGAACCTCGCCACGCGGGCACAGAACGCCCCATGAGACCAGAACGATGAGTGCGGCGACGCGTGCCAAACGAATGTGGTGTGCCCTGCACATGGAATGGAATCCTATTTGATAAATGACTCGGAAGCCGATTCAATCTTGGAGACGCGAGAGAAATTCCGTCAGCTTCCGGCCCAAGCCGAGGATGCCGGCTTGTTGGTCCGAGTTCTTCAGGTTCCCCTGTTCATCGAATGCCTCGCCGGCCCGCGAGACAGCCACCTGCTCCGGAAGCACGACAACTCGAATATTTCCCAAGATTGATCGGACGTGCACCAAGCCACGCAGTCCTCCCAAGGCCCCCGGAGACGCACTCATCAGCGTGGCCACTTTTCCCTGAAACGCCGCCAATGGTTCTTCCCCTTCTCCGCGCCGCGACATCCAATCGAACAGGTTTTTTAGTAGGGGAGTAATGGAGCTGTTGTATTCGGGGGACGAGATCAACAATCCTTCATGTTCCAGAAACAACTTTTTTAGCTCAACCGCCTTTGGCGGCGTCCCCTCCTCCCGTTCCAGATCCTCGTCGAACAGCGGAAGCCGATAATCGGCCAGGTCGATCAACGTCACTTCCGCTCCCGCCGCTTCGGCGCCCTGAGCAGCGATTTTGATCAGTCGCTTGTTGTAGGAGTCTCGTCGGGCACTACCGGCAAAGGCGAGAATTCGAGGTGCGGTCATGCGTGATTTCTCATTAGGTCGAAACATCAGGTCAAAACATTGGGACAAAACAGATAGGTCGTTATCGGAAACAGGAACCGTCCGCTTAGATCAGGGCGCCAATCGGGTCGGCTCCGAGGATCGCCCGCTCGACGTCACTTGGAATTCCCGTGGCGAGTCGCAGTTGTGAAACGTCGAGCAGCGTGTGCATGAGGGTGGAGATCAGCTGTGGAATCCGAATCGGCTCGGTCGCCG
>JBJHCD010000637.1:2937-4233 GCA_050485845.1 Pirellulaceae bacterium
GCTCGGCTGTCCGACTGGCCGATAACTTGTCCCATCCGCAGGCCGCCCCCGTAGAGGAGCAACGGCGCCAGCTCACCCCAATGGTCTCGCCCCCCTTTGGCATTCACGGTCGGCGTCCTCCCCATCTCGCCGCAGCAGACGAGCAAGATCTTGTCACGAAGCCCGCGAGACTCGACATCCTCGATGAAGGCCGAGACGGCATGATCAAATGGATGGCCGCAATAGGCCATCCCCTCTTCCATGGTGGCGTTATTAATGTCGGCGTGCATGTCCCAGACAAAGCTAGTAGTGACGGTCACAAAGCCACATCCGGCTTCACAAAGTCGCCTGGCCTGTAGCAACAGCTTTCCCAACGTGGCGACATGGTCCGCATAGTGGCGATGATTGTTCCAGCGTTTGCTGATTCGATCCCGAGGTATCAGTCCCTTGGTATCATAGCGACTCACCAGTCGCGGATCCTCCTTGCTCAGATCAAACGCTTCCGCCACGCCTCCCAGGATCGTGCTGAAGGCCTGCTGCTGGGATCGGTCGAAGCCGGCCAGGACGTCCGTCTGATCGACCCACTTTTTCAATTGGTCCAACCGCGAGAGGAGGTGTCGACGATCGTCGAGGCGGTCGCGAGCGATGTTGAGCTGCAGGTTCTGCTGTGCTTCCCCCTCGGCTCCAGGTACGAACGGCGCAAAGGCACTTCCCAACTCTCCGCTGGAATCGAAACGCCCGAAGCTGGTGACCCCCGGCCCGGCATCGGGATCGACCGCTCGGGGCAATAAAAGGGCGTTCCGAGGCATGCCGGTTCTCGGATGATTTGCACCGGCCAGTCGAGCATAGAGGGAGCCGAGATTGGCCCCCGACGAATCTCGCCCCACAATGGGTTTGATGTCGTGATTCCCGTCCCCCGTCTGGAAGGAGCGAACCACGGCCAAACGGTGCGCGTGCTCGGCCAATTTCGGGAGCGTCCCGCCGTAGGTTACGCCGGGAATGGAAGTGGCACACTCTCCAGTGACACTTCGCACGCCAGCCGGCGCGGTCATCTTCGGATCGAATGTCTCCGCTTGGGGGGGCCCGCCATGCATGAACAAAAAAATGACCGATTTGTCCCTGAGGAAGGATTCACCTGGGGCGGCGGCGGCCTGGGCGGCCAGTAGCTGTGCCAGACTGATTCCCCCCAATCCCAGCCCGCCGATACGGAGAAAATCTCGGCGGCTCGATGTTCGATCCACAAACTGTAACATGGCAGACGCTCCCCCTTGAGCAATCGCGGGGCCCTGGCGAATCGGAATCGCTCTCGCCCCGAAC
>JBJHCD010000638.1:0-4231 GCA_050485845.1 Pirellulaceae bacterium
GTGGCCGGAGCAAAAGGTTCTTCAGGAGCAGACTCCGACTCGGGAATGATTCTGGTGTTGGACATGGGTCGGATGTTCCTCCCTAGGAAATGTTGGCCGCGTTGCCCCGCGGGCGCGAAGCGATCCAGCTCGACTCGGACCGGTCCAGCACCCCCCCGTGGGCTGCTGACCTTCCGGCAGCGGGTGTCGCCCTCCCAATGCCAGTCGGGAAGCGGCTACGCAGTACACGTTCGGTTATCTTGAGGTCCCACTTCAGCTCGATCGCCCATGGATCGGGCCAAGGTTACTTCTATCGGTCAGGGGTCCTGTTCGGATTGGTCGCAGATTGACGGATTTATGATAGCGTATGGGGGGCGATCTGGGGCCACCCCCTACAAGTGCTTCCGTGCGACACCAGAGGATGGTTACACGCGTTCCCGCTTCGGCTTGTAGATTTCCGTGGCGGTCCCGAAGTGAACCTCCCCGGCGCTCATCAGCGTCTCGCTCAATGTCGGGTGGGGATGGACCGACTCGGTAATGTCCCGCACCTCGCATCCCATCTCGATCGCCAGTACCGCCTCGGAAATCAGGTCACCGGCACCGAGCCCGACAATACCGCAGCCGAGCAGTCGCTGGGATTCGGGATCAATCAGCCACTTGGTCAGCCCGTCGGTCCGTCCGAGCGCCATGGCTCGACCACTGGCCCCCCAGGGATAGACGGCCGATTCGTAGGGGATTTGCTCACGCCGAGCTACTTCTTCGGTCAGGCCGGCCCAGGCGATTTCCGGGTCGGTGAAGACCACGGCCGGCACGGCCAGTTTGTCGAATTCGGCCGCTTCACCCAGCAGTCCTTCCACCGCCGTCTTCGCTTCATGCGACGCTTTGTGAGCCAACATCGGCTCCCCCGCCACGTCGCCGATCGCCAAAATATGAGGATCCGCCGTCCGCATCGTCCGGTCGCAACGAATGAATCCTCGTTCGGTCACTTCCACCGACGTGTTCTCAAGTCCCAGGCCTCGTGTATTGGGCCTCCGTCCGACGGAGACAAGCACGCGAGAATACCTTTCCACGCCGTACTTCTTTGGCCCCTCAAAGGTCAACTGAACCTGCTCCCCCTCGACGGCGAGCGATCCGACCTTGGTTTCCAGATAGATCCGGTTTTCAAATAGTTGCTGAAGTCGCTTCTGCAAAGGCTTTACCAAATCCCGATCAGCGCCGGGAAGCAGTCCATCCATCAACTCGACCACCGAGACCTTGGTTCCGAGTCGAGCGTAAACGGTCCCCATTTCCAGGCCGATATATCCGCCGCCAATCACCAGTAGCGACTCGGGCACGTCGGTCAGTTCCAAGGCTCCCGTGGAGTCCATGACCCGGGGAGAATCGATTTGAAACTGGGGGGGCATCGCCGGCTGAGAGCCCGTCGCCACAATACAGTGATCGAAAGTCAGCTGATTCCCTTCCGGGATCGACTCGTGATCCCCCTCCAAGCGCAGGGTCGTCGAGTTCTCGAAGACACCCCGAGCCTGGATCAGGCGGACATTGCGCCGCTTGGCCAACTGCTGCAGCCCGCCCGAGAGGGTGGCGATCACTTTGTCCTTCCGAGCCCGCACCTTGTCGATATCGACTTGTGGCGAACCGAACTCCACCCCCCAGTCATGTGTTAACTCCTCTACTTCGCTCATCACGCGAGCCACGTGAAGCAAAGCCTTCGACGGGATACAACCTCGGAGCAAGCAGGTCCCACCCAGACGTGACTCGGCCTCGATCAGCGTCACCTCGGCACCCAGATCCGCGGCCAGGAAAGCCGCGGCGTACCCCCCGGGGCCTCCCCCAAGTACAACAAGTTGAGCGTGCATAGGAGTTTCTCCCGTAGTCGGGCAGTCGTGTCGTTCGTGTCGAGTATGGAGACGGAGCGTGGCCAAGCCCATGGCCTCGGCAGGAGCCCGAAACCAGACCGGCCCCCGAACATAATGAGACTGTAGCCTTCCCTTCGCGGAGAAGCGAGGAAAACCAGTGGCTCATCCAGGGGAGTTTCAGTGCCAAGGGGGCACTGCCAGGATTGATCAACGCGACAGAAACTCAGTCACAAGGTTGACGTTTACCGGAAGGCTGATGTCCGATGGCCCCGGCAAGCCCTGCATCGTGGCGCGAAGCGATTCGGCATCGAGCGTCAGCCATTCCATCGGTTCGGTGCTACTCTCGGCACTCACCACCCGGTAGAGATTCCGCAGATTTTCGCGGGGACGAACTGTAATCACGTCGCCGGGGCGCAATTCGTAGGACGGCTTGTCGACCTTCACCCCATTGACCTGGAAGTGGCCGTGAATGATGCCTTGGCGAGCTTGTTGGCGAGTCCGAGTGAACCCGGCTCGGCGGACGACATTGTCGAGTCGCCGTTCGCACATCAGAAGCAATGTCTCGCCGGTGTTGCCCGGCTTGCGGGTCGCGATATCGAAGTACCGCCGCAATTGCCGCTCGCCCAAACCGTAATAGTGCTTGATTTTCTGCTTTTCGTTCAGAGCGATGCCGTAGTCCGAAGGACGAGGGGGGCGGGTGTGCATGCCTGGCGGCTGATCCCGTCGCTCGTGCGCTCGACGCGCTCCATTGGCCTCGTAAATCTGAGCTTTCAATCGCCGGTTGACCCGCGCCTTCGGCCCCGTGTATCGACCCATCTGCGCTACTCTCCTTGGAATCTCCTCGTCGAACTTACTTTGCCCTGCCACCGGCCACTAGGCATGGTGGGGTTGCAACCAGCCAACGCGGTGGCGCAGCCAGGGTGCCGACCGCGGACGGATCGCGGTCACTGCGTCGTAACGACCGTTTGCCGGAATGCTACGTAAACCGCGTATGATGACCGATTTGGCGGAGTGACGCAAGAGGCGGACGGCTCGATTCGCCACCCCAAGCCGCGAAGTTCTTCCGACTCCTCCCGGCTCGAAACGACTCGCGTCACCCGCCACTTCGACTTCACCTACTTTGCCACGATCCGGTACAGATTCGAGGGGACTTCCTCGGCCGAGTGAAAAGTCGTCCAGAGGTCGGACGGAATCCGGCGAAAGACCTTGGCGGCTCGAACCCCCTCCAGCGGACGTCCGGGGATTTCGCGAATGAAAATACCCGCCACTTGCTCGGGAAAACGCCGAGCCGCGGCCGCATACAACTCCGGATCCCGTTCACCCGAATCCCCAATCAAGACAAAACGACGTTCGGGAAAAGTCGTCAACAACCGCCGAATGACCGCTGCTTTTCCCGGCCGCCGAATCAGCAGCATCCGCCGCAGCATGTGATCTCGCAGTCGGAAGGAACGCAGGTGAAACGTCCCCCGGGGAAACCCATGCGCCTCGCGAAGTCCGGCCAGTGGAAGGAATAATTGCCAGGGACTGGACGAGACATAATGAAACGAGGCCCCTTGCCGCGACCAGGCTTGGTAGAGCTTTGCCATTCCCGAAACGGATTGAAACTCGCGCAAGAACGTGTTGGCCAGGAGCGCTCGGCGCGAGGTGACTTCCGAGTGCTTGATGGTGTCGTCAATATCCGAGATGACGCTCACGCCCCGTGATGGCATGAGGTAGGCGCTCCCCTGACCGACTTCCGGTGATCTTTTCGCCTCGGCCCATTCCGGAACTTCCATTTCGAAGTCCAGCCAGCCATTGCGCTGCAGGGGCTCGGCATCCCGAACGGGAATCCGGACGGTTCCCGCGAAATGGCCGTTTCGCTTGGTCCGCTTTTGCAGCCGGATGGTGGCGGCTCCTAGTCGAACCGACACCTCGCGCCCCCGCTCGGTGGCGGCGACAAACGCCCCGATCCGTTCCAGAAAGATGGGGCTCTGAAATGCCTCGGGCTCCACGTCCATCACTCGGCGCAATAACCGCAGCATCAATCGACGCCGCAGATTGACGACCCCGGGCTCATAAATCACACCCGTGATGGGAATCCGCCAAGTAGCTCCCCCATCCACCAAGTGGCCATAGGTAGGATAGATCACCACGGTCTCATTCCGATCAGCCCCCGAAAATGCCGAAACGGAGGAGACTCCCGTCGTCGATCGTAGTTCGGAAAATTCGGTAATCATCCGCTCGCCTGACCCACCACCAGGAACTCAGTCGCCAAAAACCAAACCCCACCGTCAAGCCTCAAGGGATCTCCGTTCAAACTTGGGCAGTCCAACGGAACCTCCCGCAGGGGGTCCTTTCTGGACCTTCACTAGACCGGATGGCGGACCCCCCTGTCAACCCATCGGCCGATTCCAAGC
>JBJHCD010000639.1:0-4231 GCA_050485845.1 Pirellulaceae bacterium
GGGCGTCGAGCTCGGCCAGCAGCTCCTCGCCGCGCAGCGGTCCGGTGCCCCCGACCCCGTGGGCGAGTCGCTCGACGGTGTCGACGAGCCGCACGATCCGCGCGGCGATCGGTTGAAGCTTGGGCGCCGACGTCGTGCCGGGAAGTTCCGCCGCCTGAACGATCTCCTGCCAGATGTCGTCGGGGGTACGGATATGCTCACGCCACAGCCGAAAGGGTCTGCCATGGGAATCGGGGATCAGCCCTCCTTGCTCATCGCGCAAAAATTCTGCTTGCTGCCCATCGTAGCGAAAGTTCAGTCTCTTCCCCGCTTCGTCCGCAACGTACTCGGGGTGATAATTGATCACCGTCTCAAACATGGATATCGGCGCCGGATCGAGTGGACTCTCCGCGCGTCCAAGCTTTCCCACCACCATTTCCACTTCCGGAATCGAGGCGATGCGCAGGTTCTGGAGCTGCATCACATCGTAGGCTTCGCCGATCGATGCATGGGGCATCGTGGTTGGCATCCAAAGAAACGAGCCTTCATCGAGCCGAGGCATGAATTCCTTGCCGAAGCCGTCCCAGCTTTGCGCCAAGGTCCAGGCCGCCTTGGTCAACAGCGATTCTCCTTCGATGTCCCCGCTCCAGGAACGCTGCTGCAACTGGGCGATGTTGTATTGCATCCGGCCCCATCGAGACAGATTCCCTGCCTCTTCGTCGCTCAACGCCCCGGCAGCGTATTCTGGGGGAATGCCCCCCAGCAGCGATGCCGGCCCCAACCATGCTCCGACGCCCAACAGCACGATGAGCGCCGGGAGCGACAGAAACATCAACTTGTGATCGAGCGCCCACCGCAGCGTGGGAGTGTACATCCACCGCTGAAACGCATGAAAGAAGAGCAGTAGTCCGCCGATCAGCACTGACACAAAGACGAGGTTCCGCAAAAAACCCAACTCGGGACCCAGCGGTAGCCAATTGTCGGTCAGCAGCACGCCGACCAGGAGGATTGCCGCAATCGAGAACGCCCTGGGCCCAAGCCCGCGAGCCCATTGGGGCAGCCGATTCTCGAGTAACTGAAACAGACCGAGGCCGGCCAGAATTGCACCAGCCCACCATGCGATCCAGACTGCCGCAATCACTCCCAGAACAATCAAACCCCAATACGCGGCATGCTTGATACGATCTGAACGCACATGTCGAGCAAGCAACAAGTGAGCCATCGGCGGAATGATCGTTAGTGCCACTGTCACCGAGGCCAAGAGGACGAACGTTTTGGTAAATGCGAGCGGCCGAAACAGCTTGCCTTCCGCGCCGATCATCGTAAACACCGGAAGGAAACTGATCACGGTGGTGGCGATGGCAGTCAGTACGGCGCTTCCGACTTCGGTCGAGGCCCGAAGAATGACTTCGAGCCGGTCTTCTTCGGGCTCCGCCTCCTCCAAATGTTTGAGAATGTTTTCGTTGAGGATGATGCCCATGTCGACGATCGTGCCGATGGCGATCGCAATTCCAGAGAGCGCCACGATGTTCGCGTCCACCCCAAAGGTCTTCATCCCAATGAAGCACATGAGCACCGCCAACGGCAAGAGCGAGGTGATCAGTAGCGAGCTGCGCAGATGCATCAGCGTCACCAGCACCACGATCACGGTCACCAAGATCTGCTGCACAAGTGCGGTATTGAGCGTACCGAGCGTCTCATGGATGAGACCCGTGCGGTCATAGAACGGGATGACGGTGACCTGGCTGGTCGTAATCCACTCGGGCCATTGCGATCGAGGGGTCGCCCGCAGCCAGCGCAACCACGCTTGGTTGTCCAGTTCACCTTCCGCAAACGGAGCGAATCCCTGCTCCGAGGCGTGGCGGCGCACTTCTTCGGTTGTCACCTTGCGGAAATCGATGACTGCTTTCGTCGGCAAGCCTGGGGCTATCTCCGCGAGCTGCTCCTTGACGTTCCTGATTGCCTCCAACGGGTTGAAGCCGTACCGAACCACGACGACTCCGCCGACGGCTTCCGCCCCCTCTTTATCGAGCACGCCGCGGCGAAGCGCCGGCCCCAACGTTACTTTGCCGATGTCCTTCACATAGATTGGTACGTTGTCGTTTACCGTGACCACGGTGTTTGCCAGGTCTTCAGGCTTCTTGACGAATCCAAGGCCGCGCACGACGTATTCGGCCTTGTTCATTTCGATCGTGCGCGCTCCGACATCCAGGTTCGATCCCTGGATGGCACCATAGATATCGTGCAGGTTGACGCGGGCCGCACGCATTGCATCCGGCTCGACGTCAATTTGGTACTCTTGCACGAACCCTCCGACAGAGGCGACTTCGGAAATCCCTCCGGCGGCAAGCAGGCCGTAGCGAACGTACCAGTCTTGCACCGTTCGCAGCTCGTGCAGGTCCCAGCCGCCGGCCGGTCTGCCGTCCGGGTCGCGGCCTTCCAGTGTGTACCAGAAGATTTGCCCCAACGCTGTCGCATCGGGTCCCAGGGCCGGCTGTACCCCGGGCGGCAGCGTCCCCTGAGGTAGGGCGTTCAGCTTCTCCAGTACCCGACTCCGCGACCAGTAGAACTCAATATCCTCCTCAAAAATAATGTAAATCGTGGAGAAGCCGAACATCGAATAACTTCGGACGGTTCTTACTCCGGGAATTCCCAGCAGCGACACCGTAAGAGGGTAGGTGATCTGGTCCTCCACGTCCTGCGGGCTGCGGCCCTCCCATTCGGTAAAGACGATCTGTTGGTTCTCGCCGATGTCAGGGATTGCATCGACCGGAACCGGGGCGCGTGGCAATCCCCCCAGATGCCAGTCGAAGGGGGCCGAGAGAATGCCCCAGCCGATGATTCCGACTGTTACCAATGCCACGACGAGCTTGTTTTCCAGGCAGAAGCGGATCACCACCTCCAGCGGTGATCGGCGCCGTGCAGCTCCGCCTGAGCGGCCTGAAGTCGTTTCCATTCCGGCACTACTCATGGACATGCTCTTCCGATGGGGACGCCGTGCCGCTGGCAATCTTTTCCAGGCGATCGTGGCATCTCAGCATCGTGGAACCGAAATAGGGGTTCCGAATCTCTTCGCTTTGCTGCAGCCACCAGGCGCCGCGGTTCTCCATGGCCATCGGACAGTGGACGCGGTAGATGGGGCCGGCCTCTCCAGCGCCAAAGCGGTGCACCACCGCCTCCATCTCTCCGGACAGGGACGAAAACATGCCCCTCAATTCGTTCAACTCCTCCTGTTCTCCCAATTCAGAGAGAATCTTGTGGAGGTTGTCTCGTTCCCGATGCCACGCGTGGCGGGTAGCTTCCGAGAGTTCATCATCGCTTACGCCTTCGACTATCTGACTCAGGTCGCTCGCCGCATCTTGGGCTGCAGCGAGATCGTCCGTCGCCAGCGCCGTTTGAAGCTGGAAGTATCCTTGCAGGAGTTTCGCGAGTTGCTCGGAAAACTCCTCCGGCACTTCCAGCCGCCTGGCGATATGATCGGCATGTTCCGCATGCCTGAGCTGCGGTTCCATCAACTGCTCGTGGACCCGTTCCATGGTGCGTTTCGTCCCGCGGGCAATTCGTTGGGCAGTGTCAGCATCCAATGCGGCCTGTCCTTCGAGAGCGTCGTTTCGAAGGAGCATGCCGAATTCCTTCCAGAGCATGGCTGCATGTCCGCGAACCAGTTCCACATCGACTTCGCCTACTCGGATGCCCAGCTGCGCGAACGCGGCGCGTGTTCGGTTGAGGTCGGAATCCTCGAGCGACTCGAGAAGCTCCTGATAAGCCGCTTTCAGTTGCTCCAGCTGCGCCAGAAATTCCGAGGGGGCCTGGACCAATCGATCCGCCGGTTGTTCACCACTGGGGCTGGGGGCGTCATGGTCATGCTGATGCCCTCCGCCTCCTCCTCCTTCCGGCGTCATCATGCTTGGGCGGGCCTGGATCTGCAGCGCGCTGTCAATTTTGAAGTTTCCCCGCGTGACCACGAGGTCTCCTTCTTGCAGCCCGTCGCGCACCAAGTAGTCTTCACCAGCCCGTGGGCCCAACACGATCTCACGTCCTTCAAACGTCGGCTCGTCGGCCTCGGGGACCACCACATAGACGATCGCCCGAGTCCCAGTCCACAGGACCGCCGAGGTGGGGATCACCAGCGGTGCCTCGGTCAACAGGTCCTCACTCGAGACGTAGCCCAGCGATTCCGCTCGCACCAGGGGCATTCCGCAGATGTCGCACGGCCCTGGCTCATCTTTGACAATCTCGGGGTGCATCGGAC
>JBJHCD010000640.1:0-4222 GCA_050485845.1 Pirellulaceae bacterium
GCATGAGCGTGCTGGAGGGCTCGAGCGATTTGGAGGGCGATTCGAGCGGCCAGGCGCGAGGGGATCGGGCTTTGGTTCAGCAATTTGGCCAGCGACGTGCCGTCGATGTATTCCTGGACGATGTAGATGGTTCCCTGGAATTTGCCGACTTCGTGGACGGCGACAATTTGGGGATGTCGAAGCCGAGCGGCCGATTGAGCTTCGCGGAAGAAGAAGATCTGTTCGGTCTCCGACAGATCGCTTTTGCGGGGAAGCTTCACGGCGACCCAGCGGTCCAGCTGCGTGTCCCAGGCTTTCCAGACCGAGCCGAATTGCCCTCGCCCGATCAGTTCCTCGAGTCGGAAGTGAGCGATCTTAGTGTGCGCGGTATCATTCGCCTCATCGTCCGACTGCTGGTCTGCCTTCTGGTCCCGTTGCTGGTCTACCGGCTGGTCCGGCTGCTCGACCCGCTGGTGTTTTGTCCCTGCCACGGTTGCGTCCAGTGGTTCGTTGCCCACCAGACGAAAGGAGCTATGGCACGCCTGGCATTCCACGGCCGCAAGCGATTCGACGAGGGCCACTTCCACGGGCGCCAGGCAATGAGGGCAGCGAATCAGCATAGGGGGGGATTTGCGAGTTCTATGTCCAGGGAGCGACCGAGTTATGGCATCAGCGAGCGGGTGAGACCATTTCGGATCCAAGCCATGGCGGCCGCGACATGGAGGATCATCCCAATCGCGGCAAGCAGCACGAGAAGACTGGAGAGCTGGAAGTGATAGAAGGGATCGGTATTTGCGGCCGACATGATTTCCAACTGCAGCAACCCCAGCTTAACCTTCAGCGCCGTCAAGAAGGTGGAGACGGTCCATCCGGTCGTGATGATCAATCCCGCAATCACCCCCCACAATTTCCCTTTCAGCGTGGCGATTCCCGCGACGAGAATAGTCGGATAGAGGATGAATACAATCACCGCCAGCTCGATCCACATCCGCGTCGTGGCGGGAAAGGCCCCGACGATCAAGAGCAAAAAACCGATCAGTCCCCAGCCGAGCAAGATCAGCGCGACGAGACTCGCGTAACCTCCCGCAGTCATGATCACGGCCATGGAATTCCGCTGATACCAGCGCCAAATCCGTCCCAGTGCGGTGCAGGGTTTCGCTGTAATGGGCTGTCCCTCGAGAAAACGCCCGAGGTCCTGTTCAAGTTCGGCGGCCGTCTGATAGCGTCGGCTGGGATCCTTCTCACAGCACTTCAGAACGATCGTTTCCAGGTCGCGAGGGATGTGGTAGTTCAGTTTTCGCGGGCTGGGAGGGTCGTCGTGAATGACTTGATGAATCACCATCCGGACATTGCCACGAAACGGCAGTTCACCGGTGAGCAGTTGGTACAGGACCACGCCCAGGCTGTAGATATCGCTTCGTCGGTCTGCCTTGTGCCCTTTCCCTTTTGCCTGCTCGGGGGACATGTAAGCGGGAGTTCCGAGGATCTGGCCATCGAGAGTCATGGTGATTTCACCGACTTCACGTCGAGCCAAACCGAAGTCCATGAGATGGGGTTCGCCGTGCGCATCCATGATTAAATTGGCCGGCTTCAGGTCCCGATGCACGATCCCCTGTTCGTGGGCATAATGCAGAGCCGAGGCGATGGTGCGACAGAGGCGAGCGGACTCGTGGAAGGTCAGCTGTTTTCCGGTGATCCAATCACCGAGAGTTGCTCCGCGAATGTAATCGCTGACGATAAAGATGGTGTCGGAATCACGGCCTACTTCAAAGACGCGAATTACATTCGGGTGTTGCAATTGTGCGGCGGCGCGGGCCTCCCGGAGGAATTTTTCACTTTCCTCGCTGGACATTTCGACGTGACGAGGAATCTTGATTGCGACTGTGCGGCGCAATTCCTTATCGCGAGCTTTCCAGACGACGCCGTACTGCCCCATTCCCAACCGTTCAATCAGCTCAAATCGACCGACGGCGGCCAGCGGGAGAGCTTGTTGCGTGTCCTGGTCCTGGTCAAGCAGGCTGAATTGGCTTCCGCAGACGTCGCACGTCAAATTCGTCAACAATGTGTCGATGAACAGCGTAATGGGCTGTTGGCAGCTCAGGCAGCGAATTCGGATCTGTCCTCGTTCCAATCGCTCGACGCGAGCGAACCACGAGTTGGTGTCGAGTTCTTCTGATCGGCCATCTGATTGGCCGTCACGCGAGAAGTCGTTCGTGGAAAACTGGGCACCATCCTGGGCCGTTACGGTCTTTTTTTCGGGGGGGATGGAATCGGGAACAGCATTCATTTCGACGATTCCTCCGACGTTTCTTCGCAAGTTCAAATGAAGGGACGTGTTCCCATCAATTACGCCACCTCCGCCCCCCCAAGTTTAGTTGACGACATGATGCGATCGCAAGCGTCGGCGACTTTCCCAATCGAGCCCGTTTCACGACTCACCCCCGCCCCGGCAAATTCACGACTTCGGCTCGCACCGAGCGAAGTCCAAGCGAGTACTGTCGGTTATCATCCCCCCCACAGTCATGTCCTTTGGACCAGTCGCACCGATTTTGGCGAAAGTTCCACTTGGCGACGGTCGATCAGATGGAGGGACGACTCTATAATGAAGAGTGGAAGACTGAGCTGCCAAAGCGAGTGCAAGTAGCGGTTGTCACCGAGAATCGACAAGGAGCGTAGCCATGCGAACCCCCATTTTCCGCCCGATGTTGATCTGCTTGGCCTCTGCCATGGCACTTGCGGTATTTTCCCAAACGACCGCCGAGGCTCAGCAACCGGTCGATCGTTACCGTCCCGCCCGCCCGACGCTTTCCCCTTACCTCGACCTATTCCGGCAAGACACCGGTGTGGTGGATCCATTCAATACATTCGTGGAACCTCAGCGGCGTCTGCAATCTCAGGCCCGACAGTTCCAGCGAGAGATTGCGGGACAGCAGGCAACCATCAATAACCTTCAGCAACAGGTCCAGACGCAGCTTCAGATGCGCCCCACTGGAGCCCGACCGACGGGAACGGGAGCCACGTTCATGAATCACTCTCACTTTTTCCCGAGAGGCGGACCACAAGCAGCCGGGCGTCGATGACTCCTGCCGGTCCTCCTCCGTCTCTCCCGCCAATGGACCGGTCTGCCCAATCGGCGACCGAATTGGGAACAACGGACGCTCAGCAACAAGACGCTCCCCCGCACGAACCTCCAGCTCGGCAATCCAAGCAACGCTCCTTGGCCTGCGGTCTGCTCACCTTTATTTCCATCGGATGGTTCTTGTCTTGCTGTCTCGTGGCTGTTTCACTGACTTGCTTCAGTCATTGGTCTTTGCTGCTGCTCGGCTTGACTCCACTTCCCAGCCTCCTTGTCCCCCTGACACTGGGCTGGATTCTCTTGCTGCTTGTGGTCTATCGCCGAGCACTCCCGTGGGGATTTGCCGCACTGATTCCGGCTCTGGTCCTCACTCCATTCGAACTGGGGACTTGGAAATCGTCACGGCTGGAGCATCGCCGCTCGGCTGTCGAAGACCAAGCTTCGGAACTCCGAATCCTCACCACCAATGCCGGAAAGCGTGATCGCGAGGAACTACTACGATACACCGAGCGTCACTCTCCGGATCTGGTCGCCGTCCAGGCAGCCCGCTTGCCCGAGGACGCGTCCCAGCTACAAGACTGGCATCTTGCCAAAGTGGACCGACTCTCCCTCTGGTCACGATGGCCCATTCGGGAAAGTGAGCCGCTTGATGTAGCCGGCAGAGTCTTTGCCGCTCGATTCAATATTGCTTGGCCCCCAGAGCCACTCACGGTCTATGTGATCCATTTCCCCAGTCCCCGCGAGTCGCTGGCACCCCTGACTCCCGACACTCTACCTTCCCATGAGACGAGACGACGACTTCGAGAGCATGAACAACGCCAATTGCTGGCTTGGGAAATCCTTTCGAACAGGGTCGCGGATGAACCCGGTCCGACATTCGTCGTGGGGGATGCGAACCAGCCTTCCTTTGGGCCAAGCTATCGAAAGTTCGTCGGCTCTTTGCAAGACGGACATCGACGCGCGGGCTGGGGATTCGGCTACACGCTGCAGAACGTCGTCAACTCACAACTCCCCTCCCCTCCTTTCGCTTGGGCTCGCATTGACTACATTCTTGCCAACTCGAAACTGGAGTTCTTGGAGCACCAGACCGAACCTCCGCACCCAGGGCAGCATCGAGCGGTCTTCGCTCGAGTCCGCCAGCTGACACTCCCATCGGCGGAATGATGG
>JBJHCD010000641.1:0-4216 GCA_050485845.1 Pirellulaceae bacterium
ACATCGTGGACATGACCGGCCGCATTCAAGTCTTTAGCCGAGACGGAGAGTTCCTGCGTTCCTGGCAAACTCCGGAATCGACCAACGGCAAGCCGTCGGGGCTCTCCTTCGACCTGGCGGGGAATCTCCTGGTCGCCGACACGCATTATTTCCGAGTCCTCACGTACCGTCCCGACGGCTTGCGGCTCGAGGACCAGACGATCGGGGGCATCTGCGGACCAGGTCCTGGTGAATTTCATTTTGTGACCGATGCCGTGCAGGACTCGGCGGGCAACTTCTACGTGGCCGAGTACGGAGAATTCGATCGAGTCCAGAAGTTTGATCCCCAGGGAAATTTTCTGTTCCAATGGGGTGGACCGGGAAGTGAGCTGGGACAATTCACTCGTCCTCAGAATTTGCAGGTCGACCAGCAGGATCACGTTTGGGTGGTCGATGCCTGCAATCATCGAATTCAGGTCTTTGACGCCAGCCAGGAGCCGGTTCGCTTGGTACGCAGTTGGGGTCAACAGGGGAGTGCCCCTGGACAGCTGAACTACCCCTATGACCTGGTGCTGGACGACGCGGGCCATGTCTACGTCTGTGAGTTCGGCAACCATCGTATTCAGAAGTTCACTCAAGACGGCGAGTTTCTGGCTGTTCATGGAGGACCGGGGCGGGCCGAGGGAAAATTCGCCCAACCTTGGGGGCTCGTTCGCGACTCACAGGGTACCCTGCACGTTCTGGACACCTATAATCACCGGATTCAGCGACTGCGGCTCTGATTGCCTCCGGCCACCTTTTCTCGACGAATCGCTTTTCGAACTGCTCAACGAACTGCTTGACGAACGGGCCCCCGATGTCCGAATGGACCGTTACTTTTGGCGAACCAGTCTATCTGCTGGGACTGTTGCTCCTGCCCCTACTGGGTTGGCTGAGCGTTCGGAGTCTCTCGGGACTGGGTGGGGGACGCCGGGCGGTGGCCATTCTGCTGCGCGGACTGGTGCTGGCTGCCATTATCTTGGCCTTGGCGGAGACGCAGTGGCAGTGGGTCAGCGAACGGCTGACCGTGATTTACGTCCTCGATCAATCCGACAGCATCCCCCCGGAAAAACGCTCGTTGATGCTGGACTATGTCGTTCGCGAAGTCGCTCGGCACCGCAACGCGGAGCGGGAGGACCGGGCGGGGGTGATCATTTTTGGACGAGACGCGCTCGTCGAAATCCCTCCCTTTGCCGACGATCTTCCCTCGGTCGGCCAGATTGAGGGATTTCGCGATCTCCGTACGGACGGCACCAACCTGTCCGCCGCCCTCAAGCTGGCTCAAGCCTCCTTTCCCGAAGATTCGGCCAAGCGGATCGTGGTCATTTCCGACGGAAACGAGAACTTGGGGAATGCTCGAGCCGCCGCTCACATCCTGGCGGATCAAGGAATCGGGATCGACGTCTTGCCGATTCAGTGGGGAGCCCGTGGCGAAGTCGCGGTCGACAAGATCGTCGTCCCCTCCAACGCGAGACGAGGCCAACCGCTGGAGAGTCGCGTGGTCCTGGAGAACTTCGGCACTTCCGAAGTTCCCGGCAAGGTGACCGTCATGCGGCAACTGGGTGGCCGTGAATCGCTGCTTCAGGAATTTGACGTCCGGCTGCAACCGGGAAAGAACGTCTACTCGATTCGCGAGGCCGAGATAGAATCCTCGGGGGTATTCACCTACCGGGCCATTTTCACGGCTGATGATCCGGCCGACGACCAATTGACCGAGAACAACGAGGCCACGGGCTTCACCTACGTTCGGGGGCGCGGCCGAGCCTTGTTGATCGAGGACTGGGAACATCCCGGCGACTTCGACTTCCTGGTGAATCGACTTCGAGCCAGTGAGATTGAAGTCGACGTGCTGCCAACCAACCAGTTGTTCACCAGCCTGGCCGAGCTGCAGGCGTACGACGTGGTCATCCTGGCCAACGTCCCTCGCAGCAGCGGAGATGACGCGAACACGGTAACCAGTTTCAGTGACGAACAGATCCAGATGTTGGTTCAGAACACCGAGCATTTCGGCAGTGGCCTGATCATGCTGGGGGGACCGAGTTCCTTTGGAGTCGGAGGCTGGGCGAACACCGAGCTGGAGAAGGCCATGCCGGTCGACTTTCAGATCAAGAATGCTCGAGTCCGCGCGGTCGGCGCGCTCGTCATGATGATGCACGCCTCGGAAATGGCCCAAGGAAATTACTGGCAGCGCGTCATCGGCATCGAGGCCCTGAAAGCGCTCGGCCCCATGGATTACTGCGGCGTGGTGCAGTGGAACGACATGGCGGGACGCGAGCAATGGCTCTGGGCCCAGCCGCAAGGGATGGCTCAAGTCGGCACGATGGGCCGGGTCATGCTCGCTCGGTTGAACCGAGTCAGTCCGGGAGACATGCCGACCTTCGAGCCATCGATGCAGATGGCGCTCGCGGGCCTGCAATCGGTGAATGCATCGATGAAACATGTGATCATCATCAGCGATGGCGACCCGGCTCCCCCTTCCCCCGCCACCATTAACGCTTTTCAGGCCGCGGAGATTCCCATCAGCACGGTCGCGGTCGGAACGCACGGCCCGGCCGGCAGCACCCCGCTTCAATCCATTGCCACGGCAACGGGTGGGAAGTACTACGTTGCGTCGAATCCTCGAGCCCTCCCCCGCATTTTCCAGCGCGAGGCACGCCGGGTCGCGCGACCCCTTATTTTCGAACCGCCGGGCGGAATTCAGCCGCAAGTGGTGTTCGATCACGAAATCCATAATCTCACCGGCACCGAACTCCCTCCCATTCGCGGATTCGTGTTGACCACCGTGAAGGACAACCCCTTGGTCGAGGTCACCATCCGATCTCCCCAACCCATCGAAGAAGAGAATTCGACCATCCTCGCCAATTGGACTTACGGCCTGGGAAGGAGTGTCGTATTTACTTCGGACGCGGGAAAACGTTGGACCAGTTCATGGACCAGTTGGGAAAACTACGATCCCTTTTTTGCTCAGCTGGTTCGTTGGGCCATGCGTCCCACCGAGGACCGGGGGCGCTTCTCCATCGCCACGGACCTCCGGGATGGAAAGGTTCGAGTTGTCGTGAATGCCCTCGACGATGAAGATCAATTCCTCAATCTGGACGAATTGACCGGGATGGTGCTGGGGCCCGAGGGGGACGAGCCGCTCCGGATCCAGCAGGTCGCCCCAGGGCGATACGTGGGCGAGTTTCCCGCTCATCAGATGGGGAATTACTTCATCACCGTCCATACCGGCTCGGAGGAAGTGGAGATCGACGGTCGGCGAGAGCAGCGGAATCGAGCACCTCTGGTCAGCGGCGTCTCCATCCCCTATTCGCCCGAATACCGAGACCGTCAAGCCAATCTCGCTCTCCTTCAGCAATTGGCCGCCATGCGTCCCCGCGGAGGCGAACCGGGGGTCATGATGGAAGACGATCTAACCCGCGAGACATTGGACACCCTGACGCAAACCGATACGTTTCGCCCGACATTGGCCCGAGCGGTGACCAGTCAGGACGTCTGGCCCTGGTTTCTGCTGGTGGCATCCGTCCTCTTTTTCTTCGACGTGCTCGTGCGACGCGTGGCGATCGGAATCGAGTGGCTCAGACTCCTCCTCGAATCCGCTCGACAACGCCTCCGCGGCGACACTACCCACGAAGCCGTCTCCGAACAACTCGAACGGCTACGCAGTCGCAAGGCGGAAGTAACCGGGCAACTGGACGAACAACGGGCGGCTGCCCGTTACGTGGCCGATCCGGACAACGAACCCGACCTGCCGCTCGAGGATGCGACATCCTCGGCCCAACCAACACGCGAGCCACCTCGAAAAACAACCACCCCGTCCCTGGGCAGCTCACCTTCTTCCGAGGAAGAGAGCTACACGGCTCGGCTGCTGAAAGCCAAACAACAAGCTTCCAGCCGCATCCCCGATCGACCCTCCTTGGGACCGCACGAAAAGTAATCGGCGTCGTCCGACACGACCGAGTCCTCTGAAATCACTGAAGTAACTGAGACATCCGAATCATCTGAAATACTTGATTCCTCCAGTCCTCACCTGGGAGTGTTGCATGAGTAATGACGAATTGTTGTCGCAACAGGCGGAGCAGTTCCGTGAACAGTACCAACGGTTGCGAGCCGAAGTGGGTCGAGTCATTGTCGGCCACGACGAGATCGTGCAAGGCGTGCTGACCTGCCTGTTCGTCGGCGGACATGCCCTGTTGGAAGG
>JBJHCD010000642.1:0-4213 GCA_050485845.1 Pirellulaceae bacterium
TCAGGGGACTGGATCGTCGGAGATGGGGGCGTCGGGAGCCGAGAGGTCGAGTTCCACGGCGGGAGCCAGTTCTGGCTCGGAGGGACTTTCGCTGACGGTAAGGCTCGCCGGAATCCTGCTGGTGATCGTGGCCCTGGTGGCGATCGGCACGGTCTCGTTTGTCCGGCGGCCCGCCATCTAACGTCTCCTGTCGGCAGGCGACCAGTCATCGCTGGAACGCCTGCCACTGGAATGATTAGTGCTGGAATGGTCGTCGCTGGAATTGTCGTCGCTGGAATGGTGGCTGCTGGGGAATTCTCCGGTCGCATCGGGTGACGTGAAGAGTTGGTGAAGTGGAGGGTTTGGTGAAGTGAGGAACCCACAATGAATCTTGCTCGCTTGGTCTGGTGTGAGATTGCCCATCGCAAGCTGAACTTTGCCCTCTCCCTGGTCTCTGTCGTGATCGCGGTGGCCGGGGCCGTGGGAATCCTGACGTTGCTCAGGGGCCACGAGATTCAGACGGCGGAACGCGTGGCCGCGATGGATGATGAGATTCGACGTATCACGAAGGACATGGGCTTCAATATCTACATCCTTCCGGCCGCCCAGAACCTCAGTGACTTTTACGCCGACGACTTCGCCGCGCACACGATGCCGGAAGAGTACGTGGAGCGGTTGGCACAAACTCGAGATGTCGTCACGGTGAACCATCTTCGTCCGGCACTCATTCGCAAGCTGACTTGGCCCGAGCAGAATCGAGACATCATCTTGATGGGTGTTCGGGGAGTTGTCCCGTTCGCTCATCGCAAGAACAAGGAAGAGCCGCTCGCCCTCCCCGTTCCCGAGGGAAAGGTGGACGTGGGACATGTGCTCGCCAAACAACTCGATTTGAAGCCGGGGAGCACGCTCACCTTGCTGGACCGGCCGTTTGAGGTTCACGAAATCCTGGACCCCCGAGGCAACAAGGACGACATTACGCTCTGGATCGATCTCGTCGCCGCCCAGCAGATGCTCGGCCTCGAAGGAGAAATCAACATGATCCAGGCCTTGGAGTGCAACTGTTCGTCGATCGACCGCCTGGCGGAAATTGAAGCGGAGATTTCTCGCGTGCTGGGCGGAGAGGTTCAGGTGATTGAACTGGCGACGACCGCGATTGCTCGAGCCAAGGCGCGAACTCAGGTCGAGAGCGAGGGGGAAGCAACTTTGGCTCGCTGGCAATCTCGCGCCGGCGTCTTGATCCCATTGGTCATGGGGGCGGCGACCATCTGGGTCGGTTTGCTTTCACTGGCGAATGTGAGGCAACGGAGGCAGGAGATCGGAATTCTTCGCGCGATTGGACTTCGCTGGCAGCAGATCTTGATGGTCTTTCTCAGCAAGGCGGTCCTACTCGGCCTGCTCGGCGCCGTCCTCGGCTATGGGTTCGGTTTCGCCTTGGCGGCATGGGCGGAAGCCAATCCGGCGGGGCCGGAGTCTCTCCCCGTTCCCTTGTCGGCCTTGTTCGCTCCAGGGGTCCTAGTGTCCGTGCTGCTGCTGACTCCCGTTTTGAGTATCCTGGCCAGTTGGTTGCCGGCACTGCAAGCAGCCAGTCAAGATCCCGCCCCCGTGCTCCAGGAGTCCTGAGACTTTGACGACAGAAGATCCCCCCGCCGATGTGCTGCTGGAACTGGAGCACGTTCAAAAAACATTTCAGCGCGGTCCACAACGGATCCAGGCACTGGACGATGTCTCCCTGAAGTTGATGCCGGGTGACTACTTGGCCATCCGTGGTCCCAGCGGATGTGGGAAATCGACTCTGCTCCTGACCGCCGGAGGGTTACTTCGTCCTGACGCCGGCCAGATCCAGTTATTGGGGGAGGCGATCTACGAATTGTCTCCGAATCGCCGAGCGGAGATGCGAGCGGCGGGAATCGGCTTTGTCTTCCAGCAGTTCCACCTGGTCCCTTATCTCACCGTGTTGGACAATGTGCTGGCCGTCACGCTTGGTCTCCCCGCTCCATCCGGGTCTGCCTCGTCGCGCCCGGGCGTGACTGCGGGAGCGGTGAATGGATCGGGGCGCGTGGAATCCGCGTCGAGCGGCGAGGTAGCGCGTGAGGCGGCGTCGCCGTCCAGCCGCGCCAAGTATCGGGAGCGAGCTTTGGAATTGCTCGAGCGGTTCGGCCTTGCCGACCGCCGGTGGCACGTCCCCGCTCGCCTCTCGGTGGGCGAACGTCAGCGAACCGCATTGGCTCGCGCATTGCTCAATGAGCCGCGGATCATTTTGGCTGACGAGCCGACGGGAAACCTGGACGACGCCAACGCGGAAATTGTCTGGCAAGTACTGGCCGACTTTGCCGCTCAGGGAGGTGGGGTTCTGCTGGTTACCCACGACCAGCGAGCGGCCGGAATCGCTCGTAAAACCTTTGAAATGAAAACCGGCAAGTTGCTTGATCCCGCTCGAGCGAAAGAACCTGTATGAGACCGAGACCGTCGCGCCGAGAATTTTCTTTGTCCGCCACATTCGGTAAGAGGCACTCCGGAAATAACCTGAGGCCCTTCGGACCGAGTCGTTT
This sequence comes from Pirellulaceae bacterium, assembly GCA_050485845.1. Taxonomy (GTDB): domain Bacteria; phylum Planctomycetota; class Planctomycetia; order Pirellulales; family Pirellulaceae; genus JBJHCD01. The sequence continues at coordinate 2,529 of JBJHCD010000642.1, forward strand.
CGGCGTCGAGCGTTCGGTCGAGATTTTCAGCACGCCCCGATGTCGTCACGGTGGGCGACCTCATGCCGATCGAGCGGGTTCGGCCAAGCTGATTGCCATCGGCTCGATGGGCATTGTGGCTCTGCTTTCTTTCGTATTGTGGGCTCCCTGGAATCGCCCGACGATCGATCGGACCGAGGAACTGACCCTGTACTGCCCGGCCGGCATGCTTCGCCCCGTGGAAGCCGCGGTGAATGAATACCAGCGGGAGTATGGTGTTTCGGTCCGGTTGGAGATCGGTGGTTCGGGGCAACTCCTCTCCAAGGTTCGCACGCTTTCCGACCGTGGTGACCTGTTTCTGGCAGCCGATCGTTCGTATATCGAGATCGCTCAGCGCGAAGGGCTGGTTGCCGAACAGATTCCCGTCGCGTCCATGAAGCCCGTGCTGGTGGTCAATCGGGCCACGCAAGAGCGATGGAAGTCGGAGGGAAAGCCGCTGGCCGGACTGGACGATCTTCACCGCGACGATGCACAATTGGTGTTGGCCAATCCCGAGCTGGCCTCGGTGGGTCGAGTGACCAAGAACTTGTTGTCGAGGACGGGGCACTGGGAGCCGATCGAACGGTGGTTGCGGGATTCAGGGAGTGCTCGAGTTTCCACGGTGGGGACGGTGACGGAAGTCGCCCAGGCCGTCCGAGTCCGCGACGACATGGTAGGGGTGGTTTGGGATAGTGAAGCTCGGCAGCATGAAACGCTGGTCGCCGTGGAAGTTCCCGAATGGGAGGACGCGACCGAATACATCACGATCGGACTGTTGACGGGGACTCCGGAGCGCCGAGTTCCCTCGGCATTGCAGTTCGCGCGATACTTGACCGCTCGCGATCGGGGACTTCGGCATTTTGCCGAGTTTCATTTTCAGCCGATTGAGGACGCGGACATCTGGAAGGTCCGTCCCGAATTGACGCTGATGAGCGGCGCCATGCTGAAGCCGGGGGTGGAGGAGATTTTGGCCGACTTCGAGAAGCGAGAAGGAGTCTCGATCACGACTAACTACAACGGTTGCGGCATCCTTGTGGCGCAAATGCAAAGTCTGAAAGCCAAGGAGGGGAGTGGAACGTTTCCCGACGCCTATTTCTCCTGCGACATGAAGTTCATGGAGATGGTGCAGCAGTGGTTCGATGCGGCGACGACGGTCTCGAGAAATGACATGGTGATTGCCGTTCAGCCCGGTAATCCGCTTCAGATTCGCTCCCTGGACGCTCTCGCTCGGCCCGATGTTCAAGTTGGGTTGGCTCATCCGGTCAATTCGGCTCTCGGTAAATTGACGGATGACTTGTTGCAGCAGGTGGGCCTGCACGACCAGTTTTACGGCACGGGGTGGCAGGATCATATCGTCCATGTCGATGCGGGGCATGATCTGGTGAATAAGCTCCGCGTGGGGGCCCTGGATGCCGCGGTCGTCTATCGCAGTAATGTCCGCGCCGTGCCGGTTTCCGATGAACTGCGGCCGGAGATTGTTCCGATCGACGTGGCGGGAGCCTTGGCGGAACAGCCCTTCGCGATCGCTCGAGAATCCCAGCACAAATACTTGATGCAGCGACTGCTGCGAGCGATCGTCTCGCCCCGCTCGGAACAACGTTTCACGGAACTCGGCTTTGCCTGGGTCTATGAGGGAGAGGAATGAGTCGAGTCGAGGAGTCTGTTTC
>JBJHCD010000643.1:0-4212 GCA_050485845.1 Pirellulaceae bacterium
GTTGTTCCGTTCACCTTAGCTTCCTCGGGACGAAGATGTGGCCAGTTCAATTCATTCATAAGCTTGTACATAGTTTCCACGGAGTGCGAGTCAATGTGCGTATCCACTACTAGAAATCCTCCTTTGTCTTTGTTCGATTGTTGGGGATATTTCGTCCGCCCTACGCTCCTGCCGAGTGGAACCTTGGTTGATCTTCGGGGGGTGTAGTCTCAGCAGGGCGCAGATTGTCGAGTAATTGAGTTGTGTCGGGTTCGAGGTTTGGCTCAACCTCGAATTGGTATTTGAGAAAAAGGGCGTCCTGCGTCACACTGATGTTGCAAGACAAAAGCGGCAACAACAGGACACCCTCATGGATGAGCTTAATCGCTGGGGTCACCAGCACGCAACAGGTACTCGGCGAAACCGTCTCGCGGAAGAAATCGTCGAAAAGGTCTTCGAGGCGATCCGACCTCGGCTCGTCGAAGCCATTGATGGATTCTTGGGCCAATCGATTTCAGCGACAGGGCTGCACCGATTCGAACTCGCATTGCTGGTGTTGGCTCGAGAAATCGGTCGCTTGGTAATGCAAGCGGTTGTTCAATCACTCGAACCATCCGATGCGATGTCTCTTCCCAAAGATCTGTACTTTCAGTGCGGAGGATACCGACGTCGTGCCAAACAAACCCCCAATCGTTCGATCGCCACTCGCTTTGGAAACATCGTCTTGTGGCGAACGGGATACCGAAGTTGGCAGCGGGGCGAAGAAACGATCTTCCCTTTGGAGTTGATGCTGGGGCTGGTTGAAAGCGTTACGCCGGCAATGCTCGATTGGATCGGTCAAGAGCTTGCCGCCGCCGGGATGAGTCAACAAGCTACAATCGAGACGATCCGGCGTGGCTCCGGAGTTTCCATGGGAGTGAAGCGACTACGAGCTTGCACCGAGACTTTAGCGGCGATGATGGAACCGCTGCGTCAACCGCATCAGGCCGACGCCTTATTGGAAATGCTGCGAATCGCTGGGCAAAGCAGCGGTAGCCGCAAACCCGTGCTATGTGTCGGCCGCGATGGAATCACGCTGCGTCACCGCGAGGGGTTCTTCGAAGTGGCGACGGCAGCAACGCTAAGTGTCTACGATCGAGCAGGCAAGCGACTTGGGACGATCTACTTGGCTCACCCTCCCGAGCTCGGCCAAGAGACGATGGATTCGATGCTGACTGGACTCATCGAAGAGGTGTTCACGCGGTGGAGCGGGCCACTCCCGAGACTGGCGTACGTGACTGACTCAGGCAGCAACGAAACTGAATACTTTCGTCGCGTTCTCAAACCGATGAAGCATCCGATTAGTGGCGAGAAGTTGGATTGGACTCGGGTTGCCGATTTCTATCATGTCAGCGAGCGCGTGTGGGCGATGGCCGATGCGTTGTTCACGACGTCTCAGCAGCGTCAGTCGTACGCTTGGGCGCAACGGATGATGAAGAAGCTGAAACAACCCAGTGGTGCCAGTCGTGTGCTTCATTCAGCGGCAAGCTTGCTGAGCCGCCGCAAGCTGGGAAAGAAACGATTGGAGAACTTTGAGAAGGCGTATCGCTATATCCAATCTCGCACGAGTTACATGAAGTACCACGATTACAAGCGTAACCATCTTCCGATCGGTAGTGGAGTGACCGAAGCGGCGTGCAAAACTGTTTTCACTCAGCGGCTGAAGCTATCGGGAATGCGTTGGAGCCACGAAGGCGCCGCTCGAATCCTGACATTGCGAACGATCCTGCTCAGCGGCACCTGGGAGTCAACCTACGGGGCGAGCTTGAAGGCCAATGCGGTGTCGATACGATGTTACACACCAAATGCTGCAACGAGACAACAATTGGCCGCGTAAACAAGCGCCCTCAAGAGACTACACCCAACCACAACTCGTACTCGTCAGACACCGGAAACCGCACATACCGACTCGACGGGCGTTCAACCACCTCAGCATCAACCGCTTGGTCATGCTTCCGCCTGTAGAACAACAGGAGGCAGTCGCCTTCGTCGCTTCCGCCGTCGCGAAGAGCCTCCCATGAACATGCACTGCACTTTTCCAGGTGCATGTGCGACAGTGCCAATCGCATGTAAAATACGCCCTTCCGTTCGGCGCTTCCAAAATAGTTGAAATCAATCATATTAAAATTCTCGATTGCCAATCGTGTGAGCACGTGCTATTCCGTGTGTCCGGCACTCTTGGCGGCGACGTGCCCCCACAACTGACGGGAGTGCGATGCCAATCGATCTCTCAGCGCCCAATCAATCGTGACCAGCTATGTCCCAGAAACATTAGCGCGTGGTCTGAAGCCTGAGTCACGGCGAGATAATCAATCGCTCACATGCCTTTGAGGCACAGGTACCGCAATCGAATTTAAAATCACCGTCAAAACGTCCCCTCGTTAAGCATTCCCAACATTCTTTGGTGCATTTCGAGATGTTGTGTTCAATGTGGCACTGCCTGCTAACCTTCTTGTTGAATAGTCCACCCAAGCCCCTGCATTTCAAATGATCAATGTGAATGCATCCGTTCAGCTCGTCTTGGTCGCCCCCTGATAGTGGTTTTGTAAACCTTTGTGTGCACTTGTAGTACTTCCATAGGCATCGGGAGACGTGAAGTGTGACGCCGATACCCACAGCTATTGCGATTCCCGTCCCTAATGACGGCAGTGCAATAACCCCAATTATGATACGAGTTGGCACGACCAATCCTCCAAGAATGACCGCAGCAGTTGCAGATGGCGAGGGGTTCTCGCGCGAAGGCAACGTTGGCGGACAACTGGGTTCGGATCGCTCGCCAAAAGGATCCAGCAATACCAACGGCGACGCGTGAACATAGCCGTACAGTGTGAAGACAGCCGCATTCTGCAATAAATCCCGGAGACTACACCCACAACGAACTGCGAAGGGTGACAATAATGAGTGCAGACAAGAAACCGGCATGCACCAAAACAGCCAAGAACGCTCTCACCTGAATCCACGGCCAATCAAAAAAGAACATTGCTATATAACACGCCCATACCGGGATACCGTGCGTCGGATCTCCCGGACGCACTGTGATGGCAACTGGAGTTGGCAGGAAAAACGTCCCAATAACGACTAGAGTTAAAGCGATAAGCAATGCGAATCCCTTGCCAGATAGTTGTTGTCGCAGCATTTTCATCACACCTACGAGCCAAGACGCGTCAGGTCGACACACCGCGGCCTTTGCGGATTCCCTCTGGATTTGATAAAGCAGTCGACATACTTCTTTGCAGTATACGGTCTGTCTATCCCGGGACACCCCTTTTCTAGCCCGCCCCCACAGGAATCGCTGCAACCCAGAAAGGTCTCACAAAGTCTGCATGTGTTTTTGCAAGGTGGTACCGCACATTTGAGTAGCTCAGTTACCACTGTCGAGCAATTATTGCCGATGGTCCTGAAAGTGCGCATTTTGGTTATGCATTCCGCGACTATTATTGACCAGCACTGCTTAATGCTTGCTTCGTCGATTGGAAATGGGATACAGGTCTTGCTATGTTCTGGTCCACCTTCCGCTTTTACGTCTTCAATGTACGTATGAGAGGTACAGGGGCCTCTGTAAAAGAGGCCCGCACTTTCTGTGGGCCAAAACGACATGTAATTGCCGCTGCACTCGAGCGCTGCATGCCCAACGTTTCTGCCCGCAGGCTCCCAGATGAGGAGGCAACACTGATGACCGGTAGGGTCGGTTCCCTTCAGACCGAAGTAAGCTCGATAAAGACTCTTGCCATCCACATACCCAATCGGATCTCTGGAGCAAAACACCCCCAACTCCGGCCCGTACCACCGGTTCCGAAAATAATACAGCCCCACCGCCCCTTCCCACTCTCGCGACGTGTACGTGTACCGGACGTCGAACGAACTGCCACTGCGGGTGCCGAACGTGAGTGAGAGAAATTGGGGCCAGCCGTAGGGGGTGTACTCGATCCGCTCCTGCACCGCGCCCGATTCGTCCACCACGGCCGTCACGTTCCAGTTGGCGTCGGGGAGGAAATAGAGCCGCTCGTCGAGCGTCCCATTGCCCGTCGTGTCCCGGTCGCGGAGCACCAGGTCGTCGATGTACCGAATACCCCAGACATGCTGCCGCTCGGGGTCGCTCGAGCTGTCAAGCCGCTCCTCCAGGCACTGCCAGGAATCGGTGAAGTAGAAGTGCCGCGTTTCGTCCAGCGTGCCGCCAGCGAACGACTTGCCGAC
>JBJHCD010000644.1:0-4201 GCA_050485845.1 Pirellulaceae bacterium
GCCTCCAGCTCCTCGATGGCCCATGTCGACGATGGATCAAGATCGATCGGAAGATCACGAATCATGATGGCGACCGGAAGGTCTCGCGTCCGCGAGGAAGCTCGCAGCAGTTGCACAAACTCGGAGGCCGGAGGGGAATCGGTGGCGTCACTGACCAGCACGAACTCGAAGTCAGGGCGCTCGCCGGCCCGCTTCAAGCCATCCTTGCCGAACGCCTCCCACTCGGCCTCGAACCCGGCTTCTCCCAGCAGCCCGACCAGGGCTCGCCCCTCATCCGCTCGAGGATGACCCACCAGTGCCCGCCGCGTCGGGCGGGAGCGAAGGAAGTAGCCGACCAGTTCCGAGAAGCGGTGGCTCCCGGGGAACGCTTGTCGCGGGTTGATCTGGATGATGGCATCGACCGCCGCCGCCTGAACCAGCTGATTTCGATGATGAAGGGCTTCGGCCAAGGGAGAGAATCCAGCAGATCCGGCGACCAGTTCCGCGTCGGTACCGCTGGCCGCCAGCACCCGAGCCGCCGCGATCGCCCCCGCCTCGCGATTCCGCCGCAAGCAGTACCGGAGGGTGTCACTGACCAGTCGAGGCTCCTGCTGCAAGGCCCGCTGGATCACGGCCAAATCCGGTGAAAGGCGAGTACCCATTCCCACTGCGGCCTGTTCCAACTCGAGTTCAGCGGCCAAGTCGTAAACGGCGAACTCTCCCCGGTCAGGGAACGTCTCGTGCAATACCCTCGCAACCCGGTGAGCTTCCAAGCGTTCGTAATCGGCCGAAGTCACAGTTTGCGGTACCGGACGCTGCTGCTCGGCGTCCCATCGCCAGACTTCGCGATCCAAATCCAGCAGGGAAGCCGGGTCCACGGTAAACAACTGGCGGAACCGCCGAGTCATCAGCTCCTCGGCGGCACTTGGGGAAGGAACGTCGCCCCATAGGCGACGCAGCCCCGCCCGAGCAAACTCGCGCAACTTCTCCGGCTGGTCCTCCCTGAGGGCCAAGGGGAGGAGGTAGATGCCATTGGACCGTTCCGGCCGAGCCGCCATGACCCGTAGAACGCGAAGGCGAAATTCCTCGTCCGGCGACTCCAATGCTCCTCGGAGCGGCTCCACGGCTTGATCATCCAAGTGGACCAGCGCCCGCTGAACTTCGGCGTGCCGAGCCGATTGCTCCGGATCGGCCAGGATCCGCAGAAGAGGTCCCACGACGTCCGAAGTTCTGCCCCGCAATTCTCCCAGGATTCGTGATCGGTCCCGTGGGTCGGCCAGTTTCTCCACCAGATCGGCTGAATACTGGGGGGCGGTTACCCGTTGGCGGACCGCGTCGAATACTCGCTGTGAGAACTCGGGACCCTCCGGCGCCAGCTCCTCCGTATTGGCCAGTCGCAGCAGGAGAGAGTCGCCGAACCGCCGCTGGAGTCGAATCAGGGTGGCTTGATCCAGTTCCAAGGCTGCCAACCGCTCCAGATAGGACTTGGCCAGATCGAATCGGCCGATGTCCGACAAGATCTTCACGGCTCGCAGCAGGTCGTGCGGCGCGCGAGGATTCGACTCCTGGACAGCCAACACGATCGGATCCGTTTCGGTCGGCTCCTCCTCGTCCGGTTCGGCTCGAACCGTCGGCTCCGGATCCTGGTCCCGCTCGGCCGGCGGTGGATCAAAGCCGAAGGGATCGTCGCCCCGTTCAGCCGGCGGGGGATCGAAGCCGAAGGGATCGTCGACTTGTGCGCGCGTCGTGAGGGGCATTGCGAGCAGCATGACGCCAAACGCCAAGCAGAGTCCCCACCTCCAGACCCCGCCACTCGAGGAGGCCGAGCGACCGATCGGCGGGAGGTCGGGAGTCGAAGGCGAGTTGATTGCCGGGAGTGTGCGGTACGGTCTTGCGGTGATGCATGCGGTCATGAATTGGAATCCCCTGCGGTACAAAGCCGGCTCCGCCACTGCTGCAACTGCCTCTCGACCTCCTGAGGCGCCGTCGAACCATAGCTCTGAAAGGCCGCCACCGCCTGCCGCGCGCCCAGAATGCGGTAGACGTCCTCATCCAAGTCGGGATGCGACTGCTGGAATACGTCCAGTGGCAATTCGGCCAACGTCGCCCCCCGCTTCATCGCCTCGGCGACCAATGCTCCCGACAAATGATGGGCCGTGCGCTGTGGCACGCCCCGCTGAATCAAGTATTCCATGAAGGTCGTGGAATCGAGGTATCCCTGTTCGAGTCGAGCGGCGATGGCTTCTCGCTGGAGCTTGGCCCCTTCCACCAACGGGGCCGCCAGCTCGAGACATCCATCCACCGTGTCAAACGAGTCGAACAAGGCTTCCTTGTCCTCTTGCAGGTCCCGGTTGTAGGCCAGAGGGAGTCCCTTCACCAGCACCAACAGGGATTGCAGATTCCCAATCACGCGCCCCGTGCGGCCTCGAGTCAACTCGAGCACGTCCGGATTGATCTTCTGCGGCATGATCGACGAACCGGTGCAGAATTCGTGAGGGAGCCGCAGCAAATTGAACTCGGTCGTCGCCCAGAGAATCCACTCCTCGGCCCAGCCCGACAGGTGCTCGGCAATCAGGCTCAGGACAAAAGCCGACTCGATCACGTAATCCCGGTCGCTCGACGCATCCAGGCTGTTCGCGACGATTCCCTCGAAACCGAGACGTTCCGCGGGAATCTCGCGGCGAATGGGGAGACTCGTTCCGGCCATTGCCGCCGTTCCCAGGGGAGACTGATTCACTCGCCCACGACAATCTCGAATCCGCTGCCGATCCCGTTCAAATTTTTCGCAGTAGGCCAGCCAGTAATGCGCGGCCAACACCGGTTGGGCTCGCTGCAGATGCGTGTAGCCTGGGAGGACGACATCCCGATCCTGCTCGCAGCGATTCAAGAAGGCGAGTTGTAAATTCGCCAGCCGCTGGTCAATGGTGTCCAGGGCGTCGCGGATCCAGAGCCGGAAGGCGGTGGAGACTTGATCGTTCCGGCTACGGCCGGTGTGCAGCTTCCGCCCGACATCCCCCAGGCGTTCAATCAACGCCTGCTCGATGTGCATGTGAATGTCTTCCAGTTCGGTTCGAAACTGGAACTTGGCCCCCGGCTTGCCCTCCAGATAGGCCGCGATCTCCTCGCGGATCTCCTCGAGCCCCGTTCGAATCTGACTCTCCTCCTCGTCGGTCAATAATCCGACGGCCCGCAGCATTTCGGCATGAGCCAGCGAGCCCCGGATGTCGTGCGCATAGAGCCGATAGTCGAAGCGAATACTCTCGGTAAACGCCTCCACGCGACGATCAGTCCCCTGACTGAAGACTCCGGATCGAGCTGGTGATGACAAGTCGGCCTCACGAAAGTCGCAGGTGTGTCAGAAAATAAGCGGGGCGCTGGAATTCAGCAACATTCGCATGCTAAATGGCTTACGACAAGCTGTCAACGAACGTCCCATGCCCGTTGCTTAGAAACTACGCACGGTGGGCCGCGCCGACGATCCGTTCCAGCCTCCGAGGGAGTGCGAACGGGTGGTGGGCTGCCCGCCATTCGGTCTCCCATGAGCCTCGCGCCCACCTCGGTTCTCCAGGCGGGGAACGAATCGTGCAAGCTTACATCCTATTTGGCCTAGTTTTCCTAGGCTACTCTGTTTTTCGGATTTCCTGGTGGGAAGCTCGAGCGGACTGGCGCGGGGGTCGTGTTGTCCGGCCTGGGGGGAGCGATGAAGGTGGGGTGGGGGCGAGCATAATGGGAGTTCGGTTGGCATTAATCGGGGGAGTGGTCGGGTTTATGTCGAGTTTATCGAGCTTGATGGGGTAGGGAGAATCGAGTTTCGCCCACTTGCGATTTTTCCGGAGAGGGTGTTAACTTGGAGAGATTTTACGCGAGGAATTTCAAGAGGCAGGCGGGCGAGTGCTTGGGAACGGATGGTCACCACATGGGGGTGACGTTCCGAGGCTAGTTTTTGAGCGGCCTGGTAGCGGGCTTGTGGTTCGCTGGGGTTTCCTCGCGGCGGGACCGACGTTTCGCCTCTCGCCGATCGACTCCCCGACTGGGGACGCTTTGAACCGTGCACATTGAACCGTGCCATTGAACTTCGTATTTGAACTTCGTATTTGAAAGACGACGCCAGCCGTGCCACGCCGCGACGACATTCGAAAGATCCTGCTGATTGGTTCGGGCCCCATCGTGATCGGTCAGGCCTGCGAGTTCGACTATTCGGGAACTCAGGCTTGCAAGGCCC
>JBJHCD010000645.1:0-4200 GCA_050485845.1 Pirellulaceae bacterium
TGTGGGTAAACCTAAGCCTCCCTCAACCGCTCCATCGGCACCCTAATTTCTCGTGAAAACAGAGTACTAGGGGTCCGACGGGAAGTCCTTCGCGTCCGATTCCACTACGGGCTCCTCACCATCGGCCGCGGGCTCATCGCCTTCCGCCGTGAGCTCCTCGCCTTCCGCCGTGGGCTCATCACCGTCTGCCGCGGGCTCCTCGCCTTCCGCCGCTTTCAGTCGGGCCAGCGCCTCCTGGACTTGTACGGCGAACGGAATTGGCTGTTCCGCCAATGGCGCGAGCTGTTTGCCGGCAAGACCTGGATAGTCGGGATAGAACTTGGTGGCCCGGAACAGCGCGTTGTTGTCGACGACCGATCGCTCAGATCGGGATTCCGCCAACAGGCGAGCTTGCTGCTGGACATCGTTGGGACGCCCTTCCCTGGTCAGCTCGCCCCCATACGGATTGACAAATTCCCATTCCGTCTTCCCGTCGGGGGTCACTTCGAAAACACGCCCCGTGGAACCTTCGCAGATGATTGTGTTGCCGTTGGGTAGCCGAGAGGCTCCGGAAATAAAGTGGGAGTAAAAATCCTTCTCATTCTCGGCGGTGTATTCCCAGGCGAGTTCCTGCGGACCGAATCGACCGTCGTCGTCCAGGATATAGCCCCTTGATGGATCGAGCGGCGGATTGATTTCGATGATCGAACTGTATTCGCGCCCCGTCCCATTATTGAATGCCGTCAGGTTTCCCGCCCCGGGGAACCCTGGTGGAATCCAGCGCACATCGTGCTGGTCGAACAGCTTCTTGTCTTCCTTGGCTCCCGACTTGTACGACCAGGGATTGCCCCAGCGATACAGCAGGTCGCCCCCCATGCCATGATTGCCGCCCCGATGGCTTGCTGCCTCTTCCGTGGTGGTTGAGTGATCGATGATCCAGATCTCACTGAAGTTCTTGGCGCTGAGTGCGATCTGATCCAGTTCCGGGTTGTAGTCGATCGAATTGGTGTGCATCCAATCGGCTCGAGTGCGGCGCCGCGTGTTGTCGTCGCCGCCACCGGTGTATCCCACGGCCCGCAGTTTGCGAAGTTCCTCTGGTGTCGCGGGGGGCGTCGAGCCGGTGTTGTTCAGATCGATCAACTCGGGATGTTCATAAATGATCCCATAGTTCGGCTTTTCACGCTCGAAGTCCTGCACGAGATGGTCCCACATATGCCACTGCCAAACGATCTCGCCCCCCGAGGCGCCTTCCGGCTGGACTTCGATCACGAAGTCCGGCCACAGGTCGTTGTCCAGCAGTTCAGGATCGCGTCCTTGGGCAATCGCCTCCTCCTTGCTCTTTCGCTCCCAGGCCACCATCAGGATGTTGCCGTTGGGCATCGGGGCGATGTCGTGATGCAGACAATGAGATTCGTCGGCGTATTGGAACGTCCAGATCAATTCCCCTTCCCAGTTGTATCGTTCCACGATGCCGCCGACGCCCCCAGCGCTAAAGTGCGGGTAGTCTGGATTGCGGGCTCCTCGCAACAGGTCGCCATTGGGGAGCAAATACGCGGTCCCCATCGGCGGATACTTGCTCCGCCAGACGTGGACCACCTCCTTGTCGGCGTTCAACAAATAGGTCTCCGACGATCGCAGGGGAGCGATCAAGAGAAAATAATCCGGTGATTCGTGGCCGACGTCGGCTGCCTCGGTTGAAGTGGCTTCCGCGGGCCCATCGGTTGCCGCTCGCGGACCATTTCGCGACGCATCTGGCTCCGGAACGGCCTGCGTACTACAACCGGCGATTACGTTTAATACCGACAGAATGAGGGCCGAAGCGATCAGGCGTGTCATGCGAGCTACTTTCAATGAGTCTGTAGTCGGGGAGAGGTCGGTTCCTCGAACGTTCAGTGTCCCGGGGGAATCGGACCTCGAACCTTCGGCTTCGGAGGTCGCCGCTCGCCGCCATCTCGCGATAGATTCGAGTGCCGCATTGTCGTTACGGACCAAACATTTCCAGAAAGAAACGAAAGCCGCCTCCTGTCGCCACACCGTCGGCATTTTACGCCGAAGCGAGTCCCCCTATCAACCACTTTTCCGACGATGTTGGAATTCAGCGACTTCAGCAGCAACGATGTGCAGCTCCTTACATGACGCTCGTTCAGGGTTCATTTTGATGGCGTACATGCGGGAGTACAGGGCGTCTTGAATCGAGCTGGCGGCGGTCCGGTTGTGCCAACTTTGGGGAAAAACGCGGCGTCGAAAGAGCTTCACCGTTCGGTGGGAGAGAGCGATGAGGTTGAGCGACGACAATGAAGCGGGTCAGTCGTGCTTCGGGCTCGGGGACGACGGAGTTGGGGCTCAGGGGCTCGGGGACGAGGGTGTCGGTGGGGTGGAGTGGGACTGGAGGTGCACGGTAACGGCGGGTGCGCTTAATAGCTTAGGGAGCGTGTGCATCGTGGCCGAGACCGGATGTTGTCCCTCGACGAGCACCAAGAAGGTCGGAGTCGACTCGATCCCCAGCCGTTCGGCCAGCGCCATGTCGCGCTGTACTGCCTGGATGGCCGAGTCATCGGGGTCGCTCAGCCGGCCCTCCAGGTCTTCGGTGTCGAGCCCCAGGTCGCTCATCACCCGGACGTGTCCCGCCGAGTCGAGTGGCGCCGACTCATGATGCACCCGATCCATGAACTCCCAGAACTTTCCCGACTCGGCCGCAATCTCGCCGAGTGCCGCCGCCGTGCCGCTGAACCGATGCCCGGGAAGTTCCCACAGCGGGAGATGCCGGTAGCCGATCCGGACCGCATTGGCATGTCGGGCCTGGAAGTCACTCAGAGCACCATAGGCCGTCCGGCACGCTGGGCACGAGGCATCGGCAAAGACAACAATCGTCACCGGGGCATCCACGGGCCCGAGGCTCCGGGATGGAATCGCCCAGTCCACGTCCGTCATTTCGGCCAGCGCGCGGGGGGGCACGGGAGGTCGCGATGCGGAGCGCTGCATGGCCCCCGCCTGGGCTCCGAGCCCAGTCGACGTCACCAGGGCCAGCGTCCAGAACCAGCCGACATGACAAGGCTGCAACCCCGAACCCGCTCGCAGCCACCACGCTCCAAACAGGGCGAGCAGCGTCATGGCGGCGCCCGAGGCGACACACCAGTGGCAGGTGGCCTGGATGACGGTTTGTGAGTGATAAAGGAGTGCCGCGCTGATGCCCGCTCCACTTCCCGCCACCAGGAAAAACAGCCGAGGTACCCAGCGACCGGTCCCCGCGCATTGGATCAGGGCGATCAGGGCGAGGTAAGCCGCCACGCCGAAGTAGGCAACGGGAATGCCGAGCCATTGGGACGAGGGATGCTGGGCCACCGCCGCGCAGCCCTGGCTACGCCCGCAGGGGATGGGGAGGTGCAGTCCATGGCCGAGACTGAGCACACCCGCGGCAAACAGGCCGGCAAACATCGTGATCAGCACGGCGCCCGCCACAATGCAACTCGTCCGCTCGGGTACCTGTGACGTGCGTGTCGGGATTTCGTCGCCAACGTTCATACGGTTCTAGAAATGGGATCTGGAGCGGGCGAGGGAGGAAAAGTGCCGAGCGGTCTCGTGACCGCCCGGCCGTGGATTTCAATCCGACGAACGTGTAAGGTTCGGACTATTCCGCCAAGGGAAACCAATCAACGCCGTTGATGCTGACCTCGATAACGGAACTCTCAGTCACCACTTCTGGATCGCCGGCGGGAATTGTCAGCACCCATGGTCCGCTGGGGCAGCTATTGAGTTGCGGGCCGTCTGTGCCCGAACTCTCGGTCGCCTCGCCGTCATATCCTACCAGCAAGAACCCGGTGATCTGATTTCGCTCGCGAGCAACGGTACTGACCACTCCTTCAATCAATTCCGTGGTGGTTCTTGCACGTTCTTGAGTATTCTCATTATTCGAATTCGTACAGGTCCAGCTCACTTCCGTGACGACCTTACTAACGGCCTGAAACTGAACGTCGTCTGCATTGTCCTGCAGCGCCTTGTTGTTCCAGCCAAACACCAACTGCACATCTCCCTTGCCGACGAATCCTTCGCCAGTCTCTGGGTCAAAGATTACCGCTGCGTAGGTGACGCTGGCGATAGCGGCACAAGCCGCAAGTCCGAGGAACGTACCGATTCGCTTTTTCATCTTCGCAAACTCCCGCTGAGTGAACTCTTCCCGGACCCGATCGCTCCACCCACCACAAGGCAGGTAGTAAACAGTGT
>JBJHCD010000646.1:0-4200 GCA_050485845.1 Pirellulaceae bacterium
GCTCGATGTCGAGCGATCAATTGGGGGCCGGCGACCAGCTGATTGTTCTCGATCGCCGTGTCGGCCGGGGCGACATAGGCCTCGGCCTCCTCGTCGGCTCGCAGCCAGACAACTTCGTCGCTGAGCTTACCCTTTTGGACTTTGCGGTAGGGAGTTACCAGGAATCCGTACTCATCCACGCCGGCATAGATCGCCAGACTGGAAATCAGACCGATGTTCGTCCCTTCCGGCGTCTCAATCGGACAGATGCGGCCGTAGTGGGAGATGTGAACGTCACGAACTTCAAAACCGGCCCGTTTGCGGTTCAATCCTCCGGGGCCGAGCGCCGAGAGTCGGCGTTCGTGCGTCAACTGAGAAAGGGGATTGGTTTGGTCGACCACCTGCGACAACTCACCCCGACCAAAGAAATACTCAATGGCCGCCGAAATGCTCTTCGGATTGATCAGCGTGCGGGGGGACATGTCCTCCTGATCCTTGAGGCTCATCCGTTCCTGCACGGTACGGCGGAGCTTCAAGAAGCCCTTTCGCATTTCGTCGCAGGCCAGCTCGCTGATCGTCCTGAGGCGTCGATTTCCGAGGTGATCGATGTCATCGATTTCCGCCTCCAGCCCTTGAATGGATAGCTCCATCAGATAGCGGATGGAGGCGATCAGGTCCTCGGGGCGAAGCGTCATCTCGTCTTCCGAGACGGAGAGCCCCAGTTTGCGATTGATGCGGAACCGGCCGACCCGTCCCAGTCGGTAACGGTTGACATCGTAGAACTTCTCCTGGAACAGGGCCCGGGCCTTTTCCAGCTGGGGCGGATTCCCGGGACGCAGGCGCTGGTAAATCCGCAGCAAGGCCTCTTCGTGGCTGGACGTGGCGTCCTCGGCCAAGCTGTTGAAGATCAGCGGGCTGCGTGGAAGAGCCAGCACCTCCACCTTCTTGACGCCGGAGGTACAGATCAGCTCGGCCGCGTTCTTGCTGATCTTCTGTCCGGCCTCGACAATAATCTCACCCGGGCGGTCGCTCGTGGAGGGATAGACGACGTCATCGACGGCAACTCGCCCCTCGATTTTCGACGCGCTGCGGCCGTCGGTGATCTTCTCCACCGAGGTTTCATAGAACGCTCGGATCAGATCCGAATCCGTGCTGTACTCGGGGCTCATCGCCCGGAGAAGCGTGATGGCCGAAAAACGTCCGCTCTGGTCGATGCGAACGCTGAGCGCGTCCTTCTTGGTGGCGTTGACCTCGATCCAACTCCCCCGTTCGGGAATAATGCGGCAACTGGGGAGCTTCCGGTCCGATGTCCCGTCCTGCTCCATGACGAAGTCGACACCCGGACTGCGGTGCAGCTGGTTGACCACCACCCGCTCGGCCCCGTTGATGATGAATTCGCCTCCCCCCAGCATCACCGGGATATCACCCAGATAGACCTCCTCCTCGATCGGCTCCTCTTTATTCAGTCGGAGCCAGACGCGGAATGGACGCCCGTAGGTCAGTCGTAGTTGGCGGCATTCGTCGGGAGTGTACCGCGGCTTTCCGAGTTCATAGCGGAGGTAGTCGAGCCGGATCTGCTTGTCGTAACTCTCAACAGGAAAGATTTCCCGCAGAACGCTCTCCAGGCCCTGGTCCAATCGCTTGGACGAGAGGACTTCTTCTTGGAGGAATTCACGGTAGCTTTCGGTTTGGATTCGCGTGAGATCGGGTGGTACGTGAAACTCTCTGCCACTACCAAAACGACGAACTTCCTTGGGGGTCAAGCGTCGCTGTGCTGAGGTGGCCATAGGCAAGAGTGCTCCTGAAACGAGTCAACGAACGGGCAAGAAGAAGTCGAACGGTTCATACCGGAACCACTCGTACACGGGGCTCGGGGACGTGAGGGACGCGGCGCGCCCGTGTAAAGGCGACTGCGGAGCATTTCCACGGCCACCCCGATCCACTTGACGGCTGGGCTTGTCAAGCGGCCGTAATTCAAGAAGAAAAAGAAAAAAACCGCGCATGAAACCTGCGCCGCTTCAAGCGGATCACTCGAAGCGGCGCATCCTGTGGGGGAATCGTTCCAAACTTACTTCAATTCGACCGAGGCTCCGGCACCTTCCAGCTCGGCCTTGACCTTGTCGGCCTCTTCCTGAGAGACCTGTTCCTTGATCTTCACCGGGGCGCTCTCGACCATCTTCTTGGCGTCCATCAGCGAGGCGCCAGTGATGTTCTTGACGACTTTGACGACAGCCAGCTTGTTGTCGCCGAATCCGGTCATGACGACGTCGAATTCGGTCTGGACCGCGGCCGCTCCGCCTTCACCCCCTCCGTCACCGCTCGGCGCCATCATCACGGCCCCGCCGGCAGCCGGCTCGATCTTGTGGACTTCCTTCAAGTAGTCGCTCAACTCCTTCGCCTGCTTGAGGGTCAGGTTGGCGATCTTGTCACCGAGTTCCTTGGTTTCCGCGGAGAACTCGATGGTGGCAGCTGCTTCTTCACTCATGACGATTCGGCCCTTTCTGTCCGGCACCTGACCACGCCTCCAAGGGCGTCGATGCCACGTTTTCTAGAGTTACAATTCCAATATGGTCCATTTCGAGCGGCGGGGGTAGATGGGGGGCGACGCTGCGAGTGCAGTGGACCCCCAGGGCCACCACGGCAGCGCGGGACATCGAGGCTCAGCCGGCCTCGGTCCCTTCCGCGGCGGCAGGGGGAGGCTCGTCGCTGGAAGGACCGGCGTCCGCCGAGCCACCCGCCTCGCCATCGGCGATTTTCTCGATCTGGCTGGCGACCGCCCCTCCCGGCCCCAACAGGGCAGCGGAAAGATTGGCTCCCGGCGAGAGAATCTGGCCCGACAGGATGGAGAGCTGCTCCAGTCGATTCGGCCACTTGCTGATTTCCTTCACCCGTTCCGGAGTCAGCTTTTCACCATCCATCACCCCACCCGAGGTGGCGAAGCCGCCGTATTTCGCCTCCTTGTCGATGCGGGTGATTTCCTTGGTCAGTGAAATAAAATCCTCGGCACCCCACACGATGGCGTTGGAACCTTGAGCCCCTTCGAAGGCCGGAGCCAACGAGGTCCCTTCACAGGCCCGGCGGGCCATGCTGTTCTTGACCACCAGCAGCTGGATATTCTTTTCTCGCAGCTCCCGACGTAGTTCCACCGTGTGGTTAGCCGTCATTCCCACGACATTGACCAGCACGGCGTCTTGCACGCCGCTTAATCGCTGCGACACGTCGGCAGCAATCAGATTCTTGAGATACTTGCTCATGTCTCGCCCGTTCCCTTTTTCTCCCGCTGGATCGCCGTTCGTTTCGACTGGATCACGACGAGCACGCGGACAATTTTCCTGTTTCTTGTTCGCCGATCGGCCCTTAGGCGGCGATGCGAATTCCCGGGCTCATCGTGGCCGCAATCGCAATTCCACGGACATAGTGTCCCTTGACCGCCGCCGGCTTGAGGCTCTGGATATGTTGAATGAACGCCTGCACGTTTTCCTTCAGTTGCGGGCTCTCGAAGCTCAGTCGCCCCACCACCGCGTGGATGTTCCCTCCCGGATCATTCCGGAATTCGACCTTGCCCGCCTTGTATTCTCGGACAACTCGAGCCACGTCGGGCGTCACCGTTCCGGCTCGGGGCGAAGGCATCAATCCACGAGGACCGAGGACTCGGCCCAAGGGGCCCACCAACCCCATCATGTCCGGCGTGGCGATGCAGGCATCGAAGTCCGTCCAACCCTCCTTGATCCGCGTGGCGAGATCCTCTTGACCGACCTCGTCGGCACCAGCTTCCCGAGCCGCGTCGGCCAGGTCGCCCTTGGCGAAAACCACGACTCGCTGAGTCCGCCCGATTCCATGGGGGAGCACGATGCTGCCACGGACCATTTGATCGGCCTGCTTGGGATCGATTCCCAGCCGCATGTGAATTTCCAACGTTTGATCGAATTTCGTGGTGCCGAATTGGCGCACCAGTTCGATTGCCCGGTCCAGATCGACGATGTCTTCCGGGACCTTTTCCGCCAGTGCCCGGTAACGACGGGAGTGTTTTGCCATTTGCTCAGCCCTTAGCCTTCGATAACCTGAATGCCCATGCTCCGCGCGGTTCCCTCGATCATTCGCCGTGCATGCTCCAGGTCACGCGCGTTGAGATCCGCGATCTTCTTCTGGCAAATCTCGTCGATCTGCGCTCGACTGACTTGACCGACCTTGTCCCGATTCGGAACCGCGGCCCCCTTGGCG
>JBJHCD010000647.1:0-4184 GCA_050485845.1 Pirellulaceae bacterium
TCGCGGGCCCATGGAATCCGGACGATTGCCTTCCCCGGCCTCAGCACGGGGGCCTATGGCTTCCCTCCCGACGCGGCCACGCCGATTGCCTTGTCGGCCGTGCGGACCTTTCTGGAAAAACATCCGGGTGAATGGGACCGGGTCGTCTTCTGCGTCTTCAGCCCATCGCACCTCGAACTGTATGAGAAGGCTTTCGCTGAGTTGACATAACACGCGGTGGTGGGGGGGGGGCCGGTGGTGCTGCCTTGACAAAGCGCCGAGGGCGGACAAACTATCCGTACACATTCCTACACCAAATGATCAGACGGATGTTCCGCGGTATTCCCGGCCGATTGCCGCCCATCGGGCAGGAGGTCGGCCCTTTCCAGGCCGGTGATTTTCGTGGCCGCTGAACCGTTCAAAACCTCGGGGAGTTGCTGCCATGCTGGAAACTTCGATTGACAACGCCGCGCAGGACGATTGGGATTCGGACGACGCCTCGGAAATTCCCTCCGAAGAACCCTCTTGGGGGCTCAACGCGGGCGAGGAGGAGGAGTTCGACGATTTCGACGAGGATGACTTCGACGACGACTTCGACGATGACTTCGAAGAAGAACTGGACGACGAGTTCGAGGATCTGAACGAGGGGAAGTTGATCGAAGGAGAAGAAGAACTGGACGACGACCTCGATTCGGACTTCGAGGAGGAGTTGTTCGGCACGGGCGACGACTTCGACGACGATGACGATGATAGTGACGGTGACAACGACGACCTCGGCGACGATGAGGACGACTAGCTTTCCAAGAGCCCAAGTCTTAAACGATGTTTCAATCTGTCAGTAGCAGCCCGAATTTTCCTCAGCTGGAAGAAGAGATTCTCGAGTTCTGGAGTCAGCGGCGAATTTACGAGTCTTCGCTGCGCCAGCGCCAGTCGGCTCCCCGGTTCGTCTTCTATGAAGGTCCTCCCACGGCCAACGGGATGCCTCATCCCGGCCACTGTCTCACTCGTGCCATCAAGGACCTCTTCCCCCGCTACCGCACGATGCGCGGCTATTTGTGCGAGCGGAAGGCCGGGTGGGATACTCACGGGCTTCCCGTGGAGGTCGAAGTCTGCAAGGAACTAGGCATCCACGCCAAGGAGGAGATCGAAGCTTACGGGATCGAACCGTTCATTCACAAATGCCAGCAAAGCGTCTGGCGATACATGAAGGAGTGGGAGCGTCTGACGCAGCGGATCGGCTTCTGGATTCATCTTGACGAGGCCTACGTTACGTACCATCAGAGCTATGTGGAGAGCGTCTGGTGGTCGCTGAAGAACCTGTTCGAGCGGGGACTCCTGTACCAGGGAAACAAGATCGTCTGGTGGTGGGCTCAGGGGGGGACCGCGCTCAGTTCGGGAGAAGTCGGGCAGGGGTATCGCGAAGTGGCGGACCCCAGTGTCTACGTTCGCTTTCCCCTGGTCTCCGACCCTCGCGTCTCACTATTGGTCTGGACCACCACTCCCTGGACTTTGCCCAGCAACCAATTTGCCGCCGTCCATCCCGATCTGACTTATGTCACGGTGCGCGATCCGGAGCGGGATGAGCAACTGATTCTGGCCGAACCCTTGCTGGAAACGATCTCCTCGAAGGTGAAGCGGGACCTGGAAGTCGTGAAAACGCAACGAGGCGCCGAACTGGTCGGATTGCGTTATCTCCCTCCTTTTTCCAACTACTACCAGTCCTTGGGCGACGAGGTGGGAACGCTGCGCGATGGGGGGAAGCAGCATCGGGCCTGGCGAGTGGTGGAAGCCGACTTTGTCACGACCGATAGTGGCACGGGGGTGGTCCATCAGGCTCCCGCCTTCGGCGAAGTGGACTACGACGTTCTTCTCCGCGAGCAGCAGCGGTTCGTGGAGGGGGAGGGCCCCGAATTGATTTGCGCGGTGGGGCCGGACGGGAAGTTCACCCAGCAGTTTCCCGAATATCAGGGCCGGTGGGTCAAGGAGGCCGATCGCGATATCGCTCGGCAACTCAAACAGCAGGGGACCCTCTATCATCAGGAACAGTACCTGCACGAATATCCGTTCTGTTGGAGGGCCGATGAGGACCCGCTGATCCAGTATCCACGAAAAAGCTGGTTTGTGAGAACGACTCGTTTTAAGGACGAGATGCTGGCCAACAACAGCCAGATCCAATGGCTGCCGGAACATATTCGGGATGGTCGGTTCGGAAATTTCCTGGAGACGAATGTCGATTGGGCGCTTTCCCGCGAGCGTTATTGGGGGACACCACTTCCCATCTGGGTCTGTGGAGAAACCGGGCGGATGGAGGCAGTGGCCAGCTACGCGGAACTGCTGGAGAAACCGGGCCTGGAGGGAACCGAGGTCTGGGAAGCCGCTCGGAAAAAATTCCCCGATCTGCCGGAAGACCTGAAGATCCACAAGCCCTACATCGATGCCCTGACCTACGATTCTCCCTTCGCGCCGGGGGCGAGGATGACGCGGGTCCCCGAAGTAATCGACTGCTGGTACGATTCCGGGGCCATGCCATTCGCCCAGTGGGGTTATCCGCACCAGGGGCAAGCCGAGTTCGCTCGGCAATTCCCCGCTGACTTCATCAGCGAGGCCATCGACCAAACTCGAGGTTGGTTCTACAGCCAATTGGCGATCAGCACGCTGCTGTTCGGCCGAGACGTCGCATCCGATAACGACCGGGTACAGCCGGCTTCAGGGCCAATTTCAGGGCCGGGGTCGTCCGAGTCGGAAGAGTTTGCTTATCCGCATCCCTACCGCAATTGCGTGGTGTTGGGGCTGATGCTGGGCGAGGATGGGACGAAGATGTCCAAGCAGAAGCGGAATTACCGCGAGCCCCAGGAGATTTTTGATCGCTACGGCGCTGACGCCCTCCGCTGGTATTTCTTTGCCAATCAGGCTCCCTGGACCTCCATTCGGTACAAGGAGCAAGCGATCAAGGAGAGCATTCCCGAATTCCTCTTGCGACTCTGGAACGTCTACAGCTTCTTCGTCATTTACGCCCGGATGGACGACTTCGATCCGACGGCCGAGCTGAAGGACGATGTCGGCCAACTGACACGTGACGTATTGTCTCGCGGAGCCACCTATCGACCGTTGGAGGAGCGGGGTGAGCTGGACCGGTGGTTGATGAGCGAGTTGCAGCGAACCGTGGCCGAGGTGGTGGAGAGGATGGATGGCTACGATAATTTTCCCGCCTGTCGCGCGATTCATGAGTTCGTTGATGCTCTGAGCAATTGGTATGTCCGTCGCAGCCGTGCCCGTTTTTGGAGTGAACAGAAGCGGGATCCCGACAAGCTGGATGCTTACTGGACGCTGTACGAGTGCCTGCTGACGTTGTGCAAATTGATTGCCCCGTTCACTCCGTTTCTGGCCGAGACGATCTGGCGCAATCTGGCCGGCTCGTTCGGGGATCGAGCGGCGACGAGCGTCCACCTTTGCGATTACCCGACCGGCTTTTCCGAGGATGTCGACCAACTGCTTTCCGAGCGGATGAAGTTGTTGCGGACGCTCGCCTCGCTCGGCCGCAATGCCCGCATGGACGCGAAACTCAAGGTCCGGCAGCCACTGGCCCTCGTGGAAGTCGTTCTCGCCGACACGACGCATCAGTCCTGGCTGGAAGCTCACGACGCTTTGCTACGTGAGGAACTGAACGTCAAGGAGATTTGCTACACGACCGACGCGCACTACATCGCTTACCAAGTGCAGCCGAACTTCAAACGCCTGGGTCCGCGGATCGGCAAGAACATGCCCGCTGTCAAGAGTCTGCTGGGCCGGGCGGATGGAGCGGACTTGCTGCATCAACTGAAGTCCAATGGCCACGTCCGACTGGACGTAGCGGGAGAGAGCTTGCTGCTGGACGAGCAAGATCTGCAGGTGACCGTGCGAGCGAAGGAAGGATGGGCGGCGGCGGATGACGCCGCCATGGGCTGCGTGGTCGTGCTGAACACGCAACTTTCCCCCGAACTGCTTCGTGAAGGTTACGCCCGTGACCTGGTTCGCTTGGTGAATGAACGCCGAAAGGAATTGGGTTGTGACTACAACGATCGGATTCAGGTCGGACTGGTCACTCCCTCGTCCGAGTTGGCGACGGCGATGGAGGAGAATGAGGCATTCATTCGGAGTGAAACCTTGGCCGTGACGCTGACGAGGACTCCCCTGGAGAATGTCACCCCGGTTTCCCTGAGCGTGGC
>JBJHCD010000648.1:0-4179 GCA_050485845.1 Pirellulaceae bacterium
CGGCAGGATACCGGTCTCCCCGTCGATGCATGGGGCATTGAGTGGGGGGGATGAGTATTGTCTCTAGAACTCCCGCGCGAAACGCCGCGCCCTGGCAGGCAACCCGAATCCTTGGTTTCGGGTGATTTAGTCGAGTAAGCCGGGGGGGGTAATTCTGGATACCCTCCCTTCCCCCCGGAAAGCAAGGCTCGGGGAGAACCGCATTTTCTTGATGAGGCAGCCTGTTCCCAGGCGTGCTCCCCGGCACGATTTCTTCCGCTGAGTCTGGAAGATGGCACCGCCCAGCTCTCTTTGCTATAGCGATTGGCCCCTATTTATCACCGCTCGGCTCTCTCTATGGCAGCCGATGTCCGCTCCGCGATGTTGGTGATGGTGGACATTCTGGAAAAGGTTGAACTCGGTGGGTAACCGCGAATGCACGCTGATAAACACTGATGGGAAAAACCCACCGGCTGAGTTGCCAGGAGGATCGGATCCACTATCTCGCTGTTGATTGGCGGTTGGCAAGGCCCGCCGTGGCGACGTTCGGTTCATGCGGTCTCATTAGCGTTCCTGAGTGTTCATCAGCGGTGCCGTTACCGAGTTCACTTCCCCACTGGGCGTACAGGTTGCCAGGGCGGACGCGCCTGTCTCATGGGGTGCGCCAGCCATGATCATGGGGGGGTACACGAAAGCTACCGAGCTGGTTCCGCCGAAGTCACTGGCTGAAGTCTTCCACAGAAAGGTCTGTGAAATCCGAAGACACCCCTCGGTTTACTTCGCTTCTTCTGTCGGCTTCGGGGCGTGCACAATACCCCCCAAAGAGCGTAATCACCGGCACGCTCGCCCCTTCGCTTGCACTCAGTCCCATAAAAAATTTCGCGGCGAACCCCTTTCCGGCCGGTCGCTAGTTCGCCGAGAGGAAAATTGCGATAAGTCACTTGCAAACAGCGACTTAGGAATCGGGTCCGCTCCCGCTCCAGGCTTCCCCACGTAGGACGACCCGTTACGCAAGTTCTTTCCGGACAATGAGCTGGGACAATTTCTTCATCAAATGTTGACGTTCCCCGCCTTTGCGTTAAACTCGCGTGCTATCGCAAAATGTTGTGGCTCAATTCTGATCGGCCACAAGATCTGGTATCTTCTTTTTTTGCTCGGCCGGTGCAGGACGCTACTTCTCAAACGGCTTTTCAATGACGATACTATACATGAGTCTAGTATTCGACGTGCCTGAGGGGCGCGCCGTGCGGCGAGGCTTTTCCGAGCAAGGCAATTGCGGCAATTCAATCGAGGACAGGAGTAGCACAGGATGGCAAGCGTAGGAACGCAACGTCCGATGGAAGTCGAGAGCAACGAGTCGTCCGGCAATCAGTCGTCCGGCAACCGGGCCACGGAGGCGCGGAGCGAGGGCTTGCGGGTCACACCCACCTTTTGTCCGGAGAACGTGGCCGATCCATTTGACACGGTGCAGTGGGAGCTTCGAACTGCGGTCATCAAGGGGGAGAACGGGGAAGCCCTGTTTGAACAGACCGACTGCGAGATCCCGGCGACCTGGAGTCAGTTGGCGACGAACGTGGTGGTCAGCAAGTATTTCTATGGAGAAGTCGGCACGCCGGAGCGGGAGGGGAGTGTTCGGCAACTGGTCCATCGTGTCTGCCGTACCATCGCCGATTGGGGGCGGGAGGATGGCTACTTTGCCTCGGATGCCGACTGCGAGAACTTCTACCGCGACCTGACCTGGCTCTGTCTGCATCAGCACGGCGCCTTCAATTCCCCGGTCTGGTTCAATGTGGGGCTCTACCATCAGTACGGCGTGACGGGGGACAAGTGCAATTGGCGTTGGGACGCCACGCGTGGTGAGTCCGCCCAGCCCGAGAATCCGTATGAATTTCCCCAGGCTTCCGCCTGCTTCATCCAAAGTGTTGGCGACAACATGGAGGACATCATGCGGTTGGCCACCAGCGAGGCGATGTTGTTCAAGTTCGGATCGGGAACCGGTACCGACTTGTCCACGCTCCGTTCCCACCGCGAGAAGTTGTCGGGTGGCGGGAAGCCGTCCGGGCCCCTGTCGTTCATGCGGGTGTACGATCAGATTGCCGCCGTGGTCAAATCGGGCGGGAAAACTCGCCGAGCGGCCAAGATGCAGTCCCTGAAAGTCTGGCATCCAGACATTCTGGAGTTCATCGAGTGCAAGTGGCGGGAAGAGAAGAAGGCCCATATTCTGATCGAGAAAGGGGGCTACGACTCCAATTTCAATGGCGAGGCCTACAGCTCGATTCTGTTCCAGAACGCCAACTTGTCGGTCCGGGTGACGGACGAGTACATGGAGACGCTCCAGCGAGGCGGCAAATGGAAGACTCGGCTGGTCAGCTATCAGGGATACGGTCCCGAGTATGACGCGAAGTACTTGATGGATCGCATGGCCGAATGTGCTTGGCAATGTGGCGATCCGGGGGTCCAGTACGACACGACGATCAATCGCTGGCACACCTGCCCCAACTCGGGTCGCATCAATGCCAGCAATCCCTGTTCGGAATACATGTTCCTGGATGACACGGCCTGCAATCTGGCCAGTATCAACTTGATGAAGTTCCGTCGGGCGGATGGAACGTTTGACGTCCAGCGATTCCAAGCGGCCTGTCGCCTGTTCTTTGTCGCTCAAGAGATTCTGGTGGACCACGCCAGCTATCCCACGCCGCGGATTGCCGAGAACAGCCATCGTTTCCGCCCGCTCGGGTTGGGCTATTCCAACCTGGGGAGTCTCATCATGTCGGCGGGAATTCCCTACGATTCCGATGCCGCTCGGGGAATGTGCGGCAGCATTACCGCCATCCTGCATGGTTCGGCAAACCTCGCCAGTGCCGAAATGGCGGCGGCGGTCGGGCCATTCGCGGGTTTTGCGGAGAATCGCGAGCCGATGCTGCGTGTGATGCAGATGCATCGGGACGCCGTCGAGGATATTGACTCCCGGGGGCCCGACTACCTGCAGAACGAGGCGCGGCGAGTCTGGGACGAAGTGCTCCGCGCCGGAGGCCGACATGGCTTCCGGAATGCCCAGGCCACCGTGCTGGCTCCCACCGGGACGATCAGCTTCCTGATGGACTGCGACACGACGGGAATTGAGCCCGACATTGCTCTGGTCAAGTACAAGCAGCTTGCCGGGGGAGGGATGCTGAAGATCTTGAATCGCACGGTCCCGATGGGGCTGAAAGTTCTGGGGTATGATGAGCCCCGAATCAAGGCCATCACGGACTTCGTCAATGAAAATGACACGATTGAAGGAGCGTCCGACTTGGCGGACGAGCATTTGTCGGTCTTCGACTGTGCGTTCAAGCCGGCCAATGGCGTCCGCAGCATCCCTTGGAGCGCTCACATCCGCATGATGGCGGCCGCGCAGCCTTTCCTTTCCGGAGCGATTTCGAAGACGGTGAACATGCCGACCGAATCGACCCCGGAAGATATCGCGGATGCCTACGTTTGGGGTTGGAAGTTGGGGCTGAAGGCGATCGCCATCTATCGGGATGGCTCCAAGCAAAGCCAACCGCTGTCGACGCAATCCGAGTCGGACAAGGCGGCGGCCAAGTTGGCGAAGAAGCCCCGCCGGGAACGGCTTCCCGACACCCGGCAATCCATCACTCACAAGTTCAGCGTGGGAGGGCACGAGGGATATATCAATGTCGGTCTCTATCCCGATGGGCGACCAGGCGAACTGTTCATCACCATGGCCAAGGAGGGAAGTACCGTCGGGGGCTTAATGGATTCATTCGGTACCGCTATTTCGCTCAGCCTGCAATATGGCGTGCCGCTGGAAGTCCTGGTCAACAAGTTCTCCCACACTCGATTCGAGCCGATGGGTTACACCACGAATCCCGACATCCGAATTGCCAAGAGCGTGGTCGATTACATCTTCCGCTGGCTGGGCATCACCTTCATGCCCGGTTTTCGGGAGGCCCAAGCCAATCTCCCCGTCCCGAGTGACCAGGACGCGGAGTCCTTGGAAGCTCCGTCGGCCACCATGACAGCGGCAACCGTGACAGCGGCCACGACGAAGGAAGGAGCGACCGCGAAATCGACATCAGCCATCGCGCCGCGAGCGACCTCGCCCACCGGAACCAATGGTCATGCTCCCGTCTCGGTGAATCCATTCGACTCGGGGAGTGGAGAGAACGCAACGGCGGCGATCGAAGCCAAGGTGAGGAG
>JBJHCD010000649.1:0-1060 GCA_050485845.1 Pirellulaceae bacterium
AGTGAACTCTTCTTCCTTCGTGAACTCTCCTTGCTCCCAGATCGGACGGGATTCCGCCGGGAGCGAGGGGGGCAAGGAGGGATAAGAAAACTCGATGGCCACCTCCCGCTGAGACTTCTCGACCACGGGAAATGGACTCGATTGCCGTGAACGGGCCATTCGAGTGATGTCCACATCAGCATCCGTGACGGTCAGATGCCAATCCCGGAAGGAGAATCTGGGGCCCGAAGCCAGCATTCGTCCGTTGCTGGCGATCATCGCGTCCCCATCGTAAATGGAACGTCCTGCCTCGTTGCCCAGCAGATTGGCATACACGTAGGTGGCATGAAACGCTCGCGATCCCTCGAGCACAAAGCGACGTCGCGTTTCATGTTTGCCGAAGGCAAAATGACTGGCACTCGGATTCAGGATCACGTCGATGCCTTGCCGAGCCAGCTGCACTCCGGGCCGCTGGGCCACCCAGGCATCCTCACAGATCTCAAATCCAATTCGGATACCACCTACTTCGAAGGTCAGGTCACCCAGCGGACATCGCATATTGCCAATCGGCAAAGAGACTGCCATGCCGTGGGGCCAAGGTTTGAACCAGCGGGGTTCGTAGTGCAGTCCATCCCCCGCCAGATTCTGCTTTCCCACCAAACCCGCCACGCGGCCATCCACCGCCAGGCAAGCCGCGTTGAAGAGACTTCCCTGGTACCACACGGGAAGTCCCAGGCTGACCACCATGCCCCGCGTCTCGGGCACGATCTCCAGCAAGAGTTCCCAGGCGGTCCGCTGGACGTGCGGAGCCAAGAAGGCGTCTTCACACCCATATCCCGAAATGCAAAGCTCGGGCAGGCAGAGGATGCTGACGTGCCGGCGTCGAGCTTCCGCCATCGCGGCCTGGATACGAGCCAGATTTCCCCGCCAGTCGAGCGGAGTCTGATTCAAGACCGCGGCCGCGACGCGAACGTGCTTCATGGAATTGGGGTGACTCCCGCCTACCGGTTTTTCGCGGCCTAGTTGCGGCGCGGGCCCCGCCCACGTCCCCGGCCTCGACCATTTCCGTGAGGGGAACGAG
>JBJHCD010000649.1:1070-4176 GCA_050485845.1 Pirellulaceae bacterium
GAGCCCCCGCCACATGAGCGCCGATTCCTCGTCGTCGACCAGCAGCCCCACCGCCACGACCTCGAGGGCGCCGTCGCCGACCGGTCGCAGCACCGGGGCGATCTTGGGCCGTTCGCCCTCGGCGGGGACCTCGCCCTCGTCCCCTGCCTCGACCATTACCATGGGGTGAGCGGGTACGTGAGGCGAGATTGGCATCAATCAACGCGCCGATGGCCTGATCCCATGTCGGAATCTTGGTGTGCTTGGGACGAACGTCTTCGTCCTCAAAATCCAGATCGACGTCCGAGTCAATGCTCTCCAAATCGGATTCCGGCTCATCGATGTCCACGTCTTCTCGGAACCGGTGCTCGGTTTCCCCGCCCGTACGGCTAGACGTTTCACTCGGCGCGGCGTCGGTCGAACGCCGAGAACGCCGCCGCGAGCCTCGCGAATCACGCCGACGTCGCGAATCAGACCGAGGGCGACGAGTCACTTCGGAATCGTCGTCTTCATCGACGTCTTCCACAAGTTCATCGACTTCGTCCAGAATCTCCTCCTCTTCGATCAGGTCATCCACGGGGGCGACTTCCGGATCTCTTCGGCCGGATCGTCGTCGCCGTCGTCGCCGTCGCCGCCGGTGTCGGTCACCCGATTCGTCCCCCTCGTCGCTCGCGACGGCTTCCTCTTCAACGTCATCGCCGTCGTCGATTTCATCCACCGAGGAAACGTCGGCCCTGGTTCCTCGAGAACGGCCGCCGCCCGTCAAGCTTTCATCCAGGTCGATCTCCTCGTCGGCGTCGGTGGCAATGTCCCCCGCGTGGTCGTGCCAATCGCTCACGAGCGACGAGTCGGAGGTGGAAGCGGGCTGGCCAGGAGTGAATTCAAAATCTTCCAATGCGTCGTCTGCTTCCGCCGCGGGACGTGTCTCCCGTGAAGCAGGTGAATCCCCTCCCCTTGCTCCTCTACCAAAACGACTACGACGTCGCGATGGCCGTCGCTCCTCCTCGCCTCTTTCCACCGGAGGTTCCATGGTGGGCTGAGTGGATGTTTCAGGCTGCTTCGTCTCCTCGGTGAAGGAGGCGGGGGGCCGAGTCGTTTCGGCCGCGACACTGTCCGAGGCCTCCGGCGGCGCCACAGGCTCAGGTTCGTCCGGGGGGGCAAGGCCCAGCTGCTGAGCCAAAAAGCCCCAATGTGACTTCTTCGGCTTGGCTGTCCCCGAAGAAGGGCTGGGAGTCGCTGGTGAAGGACTGGCCGCAGGAGGGGTATGCCCTTTGGCGGCGGATGTCCCCGTCTCGGAAGCTTGGCTTGTCGGTTCAGACGGGGGAGTTGACCGAGGAGATGTGGTCTTCGTTTCCTCGGAACGAGCAAACATCGATGGGGGGCTGGATGCGGACTGCCCCGCTCCTGGATCGTCCGAGGGAGTGGAGGCGAAGGCGTGAGTCGGGATTTCAGGTTCGGCCGGCGGCGGCGTTTCCAATTTCGGCTCCGGTTCGGGCTCCGGCTTCGATTCGGATGAAAGAGAAGTCTGTGGCTTCGGGGGGGGGGCAGGGGGAAGTTGAGCCCCCAAAAGCTCGCCTAAGTTCCGCCAATGATGATGTCGCGGTGTGTCTGCCATGAGTGATTCGCGTTGGGGTTGTGACGTGGTTATGTCGTGATGATTTTGTGGTGATTCTGTAACGAGGTCGCGATCAAGTTGCCATGGAGTCGCGATTCTGGAGTGAATTCAGTTGAGCGGATCGTTGGAACTTGGGAACGGTCCGCGGGCTTCCGCTGCATTTCGGGATATTTCCGGGATATTTCCCGGATATTTTGGGATATTTCCGGGTGTTTCCGGATCTTTCGGGACATCGATGGACGAATGGGGAGCAAACGGGAGCCCAGCAGTACCTGGACCGGGGATTCCATGTTCGCATGTAGACTCTTACCTGCGTACTATAAGTTGCGGAGTGTCGCTTGTGAAGTCGTTTTGACACCTCGCCTTGCGCACGGCCACCGGTTCCTGGGGGGGCGGGGCTAGTTCAAGGTCGAAGTCGACTCTTTTGGGGCTTGGAGGCGTAGAATGGAGCAATCACTTGAAGGGAGAACTCCAACCATGACGACCAAGGGCCCCTCGGCCGACGTCGAGGTATCGGGACATATCATTGACAGCTTGATTCTGCCCAAAATCTTGGACTGTATCACCTCTGCGGGGGGGTGTTTTCAGATTCAGCGTATTTTGATCGGCCAGAACCGACATGATCCGAGTCACGCGTTGATCACCGTCGAGGCTGCGAGCGACGAGCGGCTGGAAGAAATCCTTGCCGACATTGGCGATCATGGAGCAACTCCGGTGGTTTCTCACGATTGCCATCTTGAGTACACCGAGATTCAGGGGGCCCTTCCCGAAGGCTTCTACGCCACGACAAACCAACGGACGGAAATCCGCCTCGATGGGGAATGGATCCCAGTGGCGGAGCAGGAAATGGACTGCGGCATTCTGGTTGACCCCCAGGCGCGGCGAGCCCGCTGCCTTCCCATGAACGAAGCCCGAGTGGGACAGCAGTTCGTGGTGGGCTACAGCGGAGTGCGCGTGGTGCCGGAAACGCGAGCGGCCGAGCGGCATTCGAATTTTGAGTTCATGACCAGCAGTGTTTCCACGGAAAAGCCGAAGGGGGTGATCATTCGGCAGATTGCGGCGGAGATGCGGCATGTTCGCGAGACCGGGGGACGGATCTTGGTCGTGGCCGGACCGGCGGTGGTACACACGGGGAGTGGCGAGCACTTTTGCAACTTGATTCGCGAGGGGTATGTCCAGACTTTGTTCGCTGGAAATGCTCTGGCGGTACACGACCTGGAGAGCGATCTGTTCGGAACAAGTCTTGGCGTGCGTCTCGATTCCGGGGACGTGGTCGAAGCGGGACATGAGCATCACTTGCGGACCATCAACCGGATTCGGAGGCTGGGGGGGATTCGTCGTGCGGTCGAAAAAGGGGTGGTCCAACGAGGAATCATGTACGAGGCGGTCCAAAATGGCGTGGACTTCCTGCTGGCCGGCAGCATTCGGGATGATGGTCCGCTGCCGGAGGTGATCACCGACGTACTGGAAGCCCAGCGAATCATGCGTCAAAAGCTACGCGGTGTTCAGTTC